>QNZT01000185.1 GCA_003978455.1 Sulfurospirillum sp. | reverse complement strand
ACTCTATTTTGTCAGTGATACCGATGACAGACTGTACAGATACGATCTCAAAAAAGGCAAGATAGATCTCTCTGCAAAACTACCCAAATTTGCCCAGGAGGGTATCACCTTCGACAACAAAGGCAACATCTACTTCGCAGATGATAACGGACATATCTTCAAATACAAAGAAAAAAAATTCGGTATCAAATAGCCAAACCTCTGTTTTAAGAGGTTTTAGCGATGTTTCTTCAGCATAAAAACAACGTTGATTAAGTATCATGTTTTTTATGAAAAACTCTTTTATGTTACATGAAACATAAAAAACATGGAGTATCAAACAGGAGCTGTTCATGGTAAGCAAACTGATTTTATTGCTCGGTGTACTGATTAGTGTATTTATCGCATATAGCTGTATTCAAAAAAACAGACAAGCACTCGATACAGCACCAACACATCAAGCAGCCGATCCTGTCACCCAACCTGTCACTCAAAATGCTGCCACAACACCTGTTTCCGGCACAAAAGTCTCCGAACTTGAACAGCCGACACCTACGGATGCACAAGCAGGTGCACAAGCGGTCATCGCACAGAAAGATCCGTCACTAAGCTTCACCACCGTACCTGCCAGGACACTGGATCTGACCATATCCAAAGCAGATGAGGATTCCGCATTTACAGACAGACTGCAAAACTACTGCAAAAAACCTTCGTGTTCTCTCTCCCTCCATTTGAAAGAAGATGTCAAACGAGCATCCTGGGGCAAAGAAGCTGCGGCACTCATCTCTTTTATGACAGAGCACCATGTAAGTGACGCTTCTGTGCATATAGCGCATCAAAAACTCACTGTAGGCGGTACTTTCGCCAGTAAAGAGGAAGAAGATGCTTTTGAAAAACTGCTCTCCGGTTTTTTAGATAAGGATTTTCTGATTGACCGTCAGTTTACACATCAAAAACCTAAAGCACCTGCAACAGAACAGGAGGAAAGAGCTTCTGTCGCACCGAGCAAGGATCAGGAACAGACACCCTCTTCCGATGCTATCGCAAAAGAGGAAACGCCTAAAATAAAAGTCCGGCCTGCCAAACCAAAACCACAAGCAGCGCCTGTAAAAACGGTTCAGGTTCAGGAGTCTCTTGAAGATTTGCATTTGCAGCAAATCAAACAGATCCAAAACAATATCAACGCACTGCTTAAAACCCATCCGATCTATTTCAAACGAAATAGCAATGATCTGACACTCAGTAGTAAAAAAATACTCGACAAAATCATAGATCTGGTCAATAAAAACAGTGAAGAGATCGCACGGCTGAGAATCATGGGACATACGGATGCCAGCGGTTCAGCCGCCTACAACAAACGACTGAGCCAAAAGAGAGCCGAACGAGTGCGCGATTATCTCATCAGTCATCACATCAATATTCCTGTACTTGAGGCTATCGGCTACGGCGAGGAGAGACCAATAAGTAAAAACCGATATGCCAGAGAAAACCGCCGTGTCGAAATAGAGATCAGCAAGGAGGATAGCTATGAGTGAACAGATGCAGATAATTATTTTACTTTTTGCCTTTGCTTTTCTGATTGGATTTTTTATAACGCATTTTATACTAAAAGGTGCATATAAAAAGAGATATGAAGAGAAGATCGATATGCTTGGGGAAGAGGAAAAAAAATCAGCCAATGTATATGCAGAAGTAGTGGACAAGAAGAAAGCGTATCACTCTGCTTACGACAAAGTGCACAGGTTATATAGTAAACAACGACAATATTATGAAGATCTGCACAAAGAGGAGTCTGTGCTGATTCAGCAGATCACTTCACTTGAAGAGGATCAAAAAAAATATCGAGAAAAAATTGCTGCCTTAAGCCATCAAATCAGGGAGATAAAAGAGGAAAATGCCAAACTATCCACTGAACTCAACAGCCTTCACGGACTACGTGATGTTATCGCCAAAAATGAGACTCATATCAACGCTTTACAAGAGCAAATGCTCAACAAACAGCAGCTGACACAAACCTATGGAAAAGATATAAATGAGATAAAGCTACTCCAGAAAAAATTAAAGCAAGAAACAAGCGAGCTCAGTGATAAAGTTACCACCTTGAAACAAAAACTCTCCGACATAAACCAAATTTTAAAAGAGACAGAGTCGATATATAAAGATAAGATAGATCATCTGATCAAAGAGAACAGTGAATTGAAAATCAGAGCACTTAACTATGAATATGCTGTCAAAGAGTATCAGAAAGTTTCCGGTAATCACGCAACCAGAGTCACCAATCCGCTTATACAAAAACTCTTTCGTATGCCTGCTTCGAAAACCAAAGAGATCGACAATATTGTTCACAAAAATGACCACAATCGATGGATAGATAAACTGGTACGGAAATTTTTCTCAAAATCCAATCTTACCGGCGAGGAGATATAAGATGTTACATTTGCTTGAAATATTTATAATATGTCTTGGACTGGTACTGCTGACAGGTCTTATCACAGGCTATCTTTTTACTATTTTTTCCAGTAAAGAAGCGTATAGCGAAACGATCGATGATCTCAAAGAGCATATCAGACACAATCAGGAACAGACAGATGCACTTGAAAACGAGATAATCACTCTACAGGAGAAAACCCATAGTGAGCAGCAGGAAGCGGATCTACTGAAACGCAAAAGCCATGAGATGGAAGATACTCTCGATACACATAGGAAAACTCTCCATACAGTCCAAACAGCAGTCCAAAAAGTACAGGAAGAGCACAGTTCTCTTGCCTCTATTTTGAGGATGCAAAGTGAACGACGTGATCAGCTTAAACGGGAGATCGGGTTTGATACCGCATCCAGTCTCTCTCAAAAAATAGACGAACAGCAAAAGGTTATCCAAAAGATTGAAACAGAAATCGAACAGGAGAGTACCGTACTTAACGATACATTATCGCGTCATGAGAAAATTTTAGCACAAAAAGAGGAGCTACAGACGGAGAGAGACAAACTTCATGAAAAGTTTGTAACCCTCCAAAAAGAGATAGAGGCGGCCGAAGCCAAAACTGAAACATTTGAAGAGGAATTAAAATCCAAAATCTCATCACTCAGCGATCAATCGAATGTATGGCTTGCCCGCATAAAACACTATAAAGAGCAGCTTTTACAGTTAAAAACCTCTCACTCAAAATAGTGTTTTATCTAGGCTAAATCACTTACGGGTATGAGCCGTACTTGCACAGATCTTTTAGTCAAACCTTTTTGTATAGGTATGACAATATGGCTTTTTATGATGTCTGGTGTAATAATCCTGATGATACTCCTCCGCCTCATAAAAAGGGTGTTCTTTCGCCGGCAAAAGTTTTGTCACTACAAGCAACCCTTTTTTCTTTAACTCTGCAATCAATTTTTCCGCTATCTTTTTCTCTTCTTCATCGTTGTAAAAAATAGCAGAGAGATACTGCTTGCCGATATCAGGTCCCTGTCCATTTGCCTGTGTAGGATCATGTATTTCAAAAAAGAGTTTTGCCAACGTCTCATAATCGACTTTGGCTGGATCATAACTCACTTCAACCACTTCCAGGTGTCCTGTATCCGTATAGCATACATCCTGATAAGTAGGATTTTCCACATGCCCGCCCATGTAGCCGCTTTTCGCATCGATCACACCCGGGACTTTTTCAAAGTGATACTCCACACCCCAGAAACAACCACCTGCAAAATAGGCTTTTTTACTCTTTTCATGAACTGCCGGTTCAAACTCCAGTGAGATAGAGTTTACACAGTGTCTGGTATTTTTGGCTGTAAACTGCTCTCCCTCAAAAACATGCCCCAGATGTGCGCCGCAGTTGGCACAGACGATCTCAGTACGTCTTCCATCCGCATCAGGGACCCTTTTGACTGCACCGGGTATCTCATCATCGAAACTCGGCCATCCGCAGCCGGAGTTAAATTTTGCATCCGATTTATAAAGAGGTGTTCCACATCGTTTGCACTTGTAAGTACCTTTCTCAAAAAACTTGTCATACCTTCCCGTATAAGGCGCCTCAGTGCCTTTGTGGACGATGACACGTGCCTCTTCCGGCGATAACTTTTTGAACTTTGAATTTTCCTGCATTGTGCTTTCTCCCCCATAGATAAATATGAAACCGGTTATCACCAGCATCAAGAGTATTAAACCATTTTTTTTCATAATGTAACCTTCATTGCGTAAATGAAGCAAGTATATCTTTTTTGTGTGTAGTTTTTATGTAAAACCATCTATAATCCAATCTTAATAAATATATAGGAGCAAATAATGAAACAAACAACTTTTAAAGACAAATATCCGGTATGGACTCTGGAACTTGAGAAAACTGAGGTCACCCAAAAAAATGTACCTGAAATTCTTGCCTATTTCAAAAGCAAGATCGAAGCACATCCCATAGCGGTCTATATCGCGACATTTGACCACTACAGCCATACAAAAAATCAGGGCGGTGCTATCAATCCGGATATCAAAGATATGCAAAATATCATTTTTTGTTTCGGTCCGGAAATCCCCAATACCAAAGTCGGTGCAGTCAGACCCAGATCTATTGCCGTTTGTGAACTGAACGATAAATTTGTTATCGAGTTTATGGAAGCCCCGTCTGAAAAAGCTCAGGATACCATGGAGGTATGGGCAAAAGCGCTGAAACAAGATTAATTTGCTAAAATTACAGAAAAGGACTTTCTATGGCAGTCAATCTGGTTGATCCTGAACGCGACATACACATCCGCACCGTCTCACACAAAAGTACCAAACTGGAAAAGCGTACTCCTCTTGTAGCGACTGCTGTTTCACTTCTGCTTGCCATAATCAAACTGACAGTCGGTATCATGAGCGGTTCGGTAGCACTGCTGGCATCTGCTGTCGATTCGATTATGGATATGTTTGTCTCTGTATTCAATTTTCTGGCAATCAGACTCGCCGATAGAAGTCCGGATGACAAATTTCCATTTGGCTATGGGAAAGTGGAAGCACTCGCCGCTACATTTGAGGGACTTATCGTCATGGGTTCAGGTCTCTTTATCATATATGAATCTGTACAAAAATATATTCACAAAGAGAGTATTACCCATATTCCGCTTTCAGTCGTTGTCATGCTTATCTCTATCATTGTCGTAGGCACACTGGTGGCATTTTTGTCATATGTGGCAAAAAAAACAAACAATATGGTCATCAAAGCAGATCTTCTGCACTATAAGACCGATCTTTTCAGCAATGGTGCAGTCCTGCTCTCGTTGGCAATCATCTACTTTACCGACTGGTACTGGGTAGATATTATATTTGGTGCAGGCATTGGTATTTATATTATCAAAGAGGCATATGAACTTGTCAGTGAGGGAGTTCGCGTACTTCTGGATGTCTCTTTGCCAAAAGAAGAAGTTGATAAAATTATTCAAATCGTGACATCAAATCCTGAGGTTCATGGGTTTCACTTTTTAAAAACACGCTATGCGGGAAAATTCAAATTTGTGGAACTGCATGTCGTACTTACACCAGATATTACGCTATTACAGGCTCACCGTATCGCAGATGCGATTGAAGAGGAGATCAAGCAGATTGATCCAAACAGCAAATGGCACATCATGATTCACCTTGATCCATATGACGACTCTGAAATGCACGAGGAGTAGGAGTCAGCCGGACAAATCCGACTGAGTTACAAATCCCTGCACCTCATCAGCACAGGGCTCACACGCAGATGAACCGCGCTTAAATTTCTAACTTATTCAACGTACTCAGAAGCTCCGCGAAAGCCGATAGAAGGGTCTTTGAAACCGGGACCATAACTTAGTTTTGCAGCACTGACACCGGTGAGTGATTCATCACCTATTGCGGCAGATCCTCCTCTGGCTACCACAGCAAATGGATCTACATCACCTGTTACACCTGTGAGATTGAGTGTATCGGTCGCGCCGCTTGTGTTGGAGCCGTCAAAATACATACCTGCTCCGTAGATCGAATGTAACGGTCTTGCTTCACCCTCTAAAACAGGCATCCACCACATAGGCGCGTTTGCTCCAAGAGCCATATATTCTATCAGCCCGGCATTACCACCAAGAAACCTGTCATTGATCGCAAACATCCCTTTTGTCCACTCTGCAAGCCCGCCGGATAGATCATATACCCTTGTACTATAGTCCTTCGGGACGTGCTTATCGTTACCCAGGATACTGTTTTCAATCACAAAATACCTGCGGTTTGTACTGCTATACCGTTTTCCCTGATACAGTCTTCCTTCTCCAACTTTACCACTTGTCCAATTCGCTTTATTGTTAATCACCAGCTTGACAACCTGCATCCACTGTTTTTCACTCGGCAGTGAAAGACGCCACGGTACATCTTCGATCTGAGAATAGTTCATCGCCACAGCCGCTTCAACAGGGCTATAAGATCCTGTTGCATTGCCTTCATCATTAAAAACGATACGATTGACATGCAGTTCAGGCACTGTAAAAAGCGGTGTAGAGCGATATACAGTGCTATTTGCATCCAATTGCTGATCAAAGAGCCTTGTTTCGGGATTGTATATCAGAAAATTGTTTCGAATCGCTTCACGTATTGTACCGAGGTTCAGCGGAGAGACTGTTTCATTGCTCTCTTTGGCTTCATACTTTGCCAACCAGAAACCACCCTCATCTATGCCGTCACCATCGACATCAAACCCACCGGGAATATAGACATAGTTTTGGGAGATCATGTTCCTTCCCTCACGTGTATCGTAAATCCACCTTGTCTTTTTCCCTGACAATCCTATTTTATGTCCACTACTGTCATATAGTGTACTTCTGTCTTCTCCGCACCCACTATATAAAACCATACCTGCAATCAACACAGAAAAACTGATATATCTCTTCATGAACTATTCCTTACTGATGTATTACCGCTTCAATACGACGATTAAGCGCCCGCCCCTCTTTGGTCTCATTATTTGCGATAGGATTGAGGGGACCTTTTCCTACAGCCTTTATGCGTCTCGGAGAAACTCCCAGCGAAATCAGTGCTTTTCTAACCGCATTTGCACGCTGACGGGAGAGCACCATATTTTTTTTGAAATATCCACTGCTGTCGGTATATCCTTCGATAGTTACCGTTACGTGAGGCATACGTTCAAGATACTGTGCAAACTTTCTGATCTCCTGTACGGATCCCGCCGCAAGATTTGCCGAATCACTTTTAAAATGTACTTCCAGTCTCTTTTTGATACCGCATCCGGCTTTATTGACCACAAATCCTTTTGGGGTATTGGGACATTTGTCATCACAATCCAAAACGCCGTCATGGTCACTGTCCAGAACCACTATCTTTTTCGGTACAGCACGTACTACTTTTTCGACCACTATCTCTTTTGGAGGAATCGGACAACCGTCGGAATCGACTTTGACACCCGGAGGCGTATCGGGGCAGAGGTCATTTTGATTCAGAACACCGTCATAATCTTGATCAGGCACCACCTTTTCAACAGGCACACTCTTTTCAATATGAAAAGGCATTGACAAACCTATCAACAACGCAAATTCATTTTTTTCATCATTTCTGCTCTTGTCAAAAATATGAATTGCCCTGTACTCAGTCACCACATTGAAGCTATCGCTTACAGGAATCTTCAATCCTGCTCCCGCTTCTGCATATATTTGATGTTCAAAACCCCTTCTGGAACCGTTAACATATTCAAAACCCATACCGGCAAAAGCATAGGGATCAACGTAGTACTGATCACTCAGTTCCGCTTCGTACTGTCCTGCAAGAGCCAATTGCCATAGTGATTTAACAGTACCCGGATTTTCATCGACATTGACATATGTCATATCGATCCTCGGATTGATATAGTACCCAAGATCAGCGGTACCGTCTATGGCAAATGTCCCTTTGTTAAAATCAGATCCGCTGTCGTTACGAAGTGCCGTCAAACCTGTTTTCAGTGAGAGATCAAAATTGGTAACTTCAGCAGAAGAAACAGTTTGCAGAGCAAACACAGCCAAAGAGGAGAAGAGAATCTTTTTCATAGGATTGTTCCTTCAGATATAAAATGATAGGAATTTTATCACGTTTTATCCAGAGGTAAATTATTTTATTATTTATAAATCCTTTCTAAGACAGTTGTAATTATTTATTAAGGTTGTGTTCAATTAAACTAAGTACGTTTTGTATTTGACCATCATCCAGTTTGCCTGCATATTGAAAGATCAACTTGCCTGTTTTGTCAAATACCAGGATATCAGAGTTGTTATCTTCGAGTGCCCATTTTTTCACAAGCACTTTTTTCTTATCCCGCACATAAATTGCATTTGGATACTTTTTCTGTTTCGCTCTCAGCTTCGCTTCAATAGCAAAATTCGGCATCCAGGTTGCCGCCATATTGACAATCGCCACAGAGGCATATTTATCATGTGGAAAATTTCGCGCTTTAAGTGCTTCAGTGAACGGTTCATTGAGATCTTTTTTGTCCGGATCAACATAAAAAAGTACATACACTTTACCTTTTAACATTTTAGAATCCCACGCAGTTCCATCAACTTTACCGCCGTATTTACCGTCAATCACAACAGCAGGAGGCGTTTGACCAAGCGTGAGGGCGAAAGATGAGGAGAGCAGAAAGAGGGACAAAAGAAAAGTTTTTTTCACTCTTTATCCTTTTTTTGCCATATTATAACCAAAATCCTCCGGGAATCCAATACTTTGCTTATATTTTAAAAACTTTATAACTTCTAGATCACTTGATACATATCAATTTTATATATATTTAAAAAAAGTATAATAATGAGAAATGAAGGAGTTTCATGATGGAGACCTCTTTTGATATGTTCATCGAAACCATCGTTCCCCACGACGAATTGATCATCTCACGCACCGATCTGAGTGGTGTCATCACCTATGTCAACGAAACATTTGCCGAGATCTCGGGCTACAAACCCGAAGAACTCATCGGCAAGCCGCACAACATCGTCCGTCATCCCGATATGCCCAAATCTGTCTATGCCGATCTCTGGAAGAGTCTCAAAGAGAACGAAAGCTGGAACGGATACGTCAAGAACCTGCGCAAAGACAAAGGCTACTACTGGGTACACGCCCACATCTCCGGCGTCTACAAAGATGGAGAGCTGGTCGAGTACAAATCGATCCGAGAACCGGTCGACCGTGAGACAAAGATCCTGATGCAGCGCAAATATGACAAAATGCGCGAAGAGGAAGAGAATAGCTGCCGCGTCGTGCTCTATACGACATGCGACAAGGCAAAGGAGATAGAAGAAGGTCTCTAGGACTTCTGCTTCTCACTCACACTCAGTAGCGCCGGTAACAGTATCATATCGACCACAAAGGCGATGATCAGCGCCGATGCGGTGACGATACCGAAGTTGAAGTTCGGCGTAAATTTACTCCCCATGAAGATTGCAAACGCGACACTCAGGATGATCGTCGTAAAGAGGATCGCCTGTCCCGCGTACTTGAGCACATAGTCAAATGCCTCTTCGACAGAAAGCTTCTTCTTTCTGGCTTCGAAATATTTCACGAGGAAGTGGATCGTATCGTCCACCGCCACACCGAGGATGATTGCCCCGCTCACCGCCACACCGAGGTCTATGTTGATCCCCAGCCATCCCATCACGCCCAACACCAGCACGATCGGCAATATATTGGGTATCAGAAAGACCCCGATGAGCCGCAGATTTCGAAAGATCAGAAACATCACGATACTTACCAGCAAGATCGCCAGCGACATCGAGTAGATCAGCGTATCGGTCACATCTTTTTGCATATGCGCAAACATCTCTGTCTGACCGTTGACAGTGGCACTGTAGGGAGTATTTTTCCACCACTTCTCCGCCCAGGCGATCATCTCCAGATCTTTGCTCGTATCGACGATGTTGACCTGCGCGGTGACCCGCAGAAGCCGCTCTTCGATATCCATCTTGTCGTTGATCTCCATCCCCTGCGGCAGAGAGAGGGAGTATAGCAGCAGATACTGTGCGATGAGATTTTGATCTTCGGGGATGGCGTCGCTCTCGTTCATGACAAGATTGAAGCGTTTGACCACATCCATCAGCGACATCATGTGCCTGATGTCGGGAAACTTCTCCTGGTACGCGTCGTAAAAACGCTGCACCGTTTTGAGAAACTTCGGATCTTTGATGCCGTTTTTACCTCCGCTATCTACAACGATCTCGTACGCCATCGGACCGGTCAGGTTTTGCTGCATAAAGTCGGTCGATTTGCGAATCTCTACATCTTTGTCGAAGT
>QNZT01000038.1 GCA_003978455.1 Sulfurospirillum sp. | reverse complement strand
AAAGCCTACTATCCCTCGGCACACAAAACCATCGTCAAAGATCCAAACGGAACAGCGATGATCAATATGGTCGTCGTCGAAGAGAACCGCCAGCCTCAGACAATCACGCTCAAAGAGCATGAACGCTTTCAGACATCAAACCTCGATCTAACACTCGACCTGCCCGAAAGTGATAAGAGATCCGACTTGCAGATATACACCAAAGATGGAAAATTTTACTTCAAAAGTGGTCTCAAGGGGAGTTGGACCAAAATGGCAGACCAGTCCAGCGGTACCTTTGAAGCAGGTAAAGAGTACCCTTTTATCACCGGACAGCTCTATGACTTCGGTGCTGTCAAACTGGTACCCAAACAGCTCTACACCAAAGCGAAAGAGCGTGTTGTCAGAGGCAAAGAGCGTGCCGGCGGCAGACGTATGAAAACTGCATCGAAAGCTGCACTCATCGTCACACTGAGTTACAACGGCGAAACCAAAGAGATACCGCTCATGGGCTTCGGTCGCGGTACGCAGGGAATTCCTCAAAGGGTAAACATCGGAGGTGCGGACTTTGAACTGGTATGGGGTTCCAAAGTCATCACACTGCCGTTTGCAATCAAACTCAACGACTTTCAGCTGGAGCGTTATCCCGGCTCTATGTCACCCTCCTCCTATGCCAGCGAAGTGACACTCATCGACAATGAGCGTCATGTAAATATGCCTTACAGGATTTTCATGAACCATGTACTGGATTACAGACACTACCGATTTTTCCAGGCATCATACGATATGGACGAAGGCGGTACGGTGCTTTCAGTCAACAACGATCCGGGAAAAATCCCTACCTATATAGGATACCTCATGTTAGCAATCGGACTCTTACTCAATCTGCTCAACCCCAAAAGCCGTTTCCGAAAACTGGCAAAAGCGGTCACACGCGATGTCGCGATCAAACTCTCATTTGCATTGATCGCATTTACCGCTCTGCACACCACACCGCTTGTCGCTTCAGAACCGACACCGCTTGAAATCGCCAAATCATACAATAAAACCCACGCCGATAAATTCGGAGACTTACTGCTACAGACTCAGGGCGGCAGAATCACACCGCTGGAGACATTTGCCGACGACATTATGCTTAAACTCCACAAAAGTACCTCGGTATACGGGCTAAACCCTTCGCAGGTTCTGCTTGGGATGGTTACAGCACCCGACGCATGGCAAAAGATACCGCTTATCAAAGTCAAACATGACAAAGTGAGAAAGATTCTGGGACTGAAAAAGGATCAGAAATATGCCACATTCAATGACTTTTTCAACCACAGCAAAACCAACTACTATAAACTGGGGAGATATATAGAAGAGGCAAGTCAAAAACGCCCCATCAAAAGAAACGAATTTGACCGCTCCGTCATCAAAACCGATGAGAAGCTCAACATCATGTATATGGTCTTCACCGGTGATCTCATGAGAATCGTCCCCAAAGCCGGTGACGCCAACAACAAATGGTACTCCGTCAAAGAGGCGATCTCATCATTCCCCCCAAAAGATGCCCAGATGGTACGCCTGCTCTTCGTCAGCTACTTCAGTGCTATCGATCAGGCACGCAAAACAGGCGACTGGACAAATGCAGACAAAGCACTCAAACTTATCCGAACATACCAAAACAGAGCGGGACACGCCGTCATACCTCCGGAGTCCAAACTTCGGGCAGAAAAGTTTTTCAAAAAATACTCGATCACCAACAAATTGATTCCGGTCTATTTTCTGGCAGGTATCCTGTTGCTAGGCATCATGTTTTATAAAATCGTCCGTCCGCAGGCAAAAGTCAGAACATTTGCGAAACTCGTCACCGGTGCTTTCTACCTCGCTTTTGCACTCCATACCTTTGTACTTGCGGCAAGATGGTACATCGGAGGTCATGCCCCCTGGTCCAACGCCTATGAAGCGATGCTCTATGTCTCCTGGGCGATGGCTCTCGCAGGTGTGGTTTTTGCCAGATTTTCCGTGATGGTACCTGCACTGACATCCATCATCGCAGGATCGACACTTGCAGCAACTTTTTTCAACGAGATGAACCCGCAGATCACCAATCTCGTCCCTGTACTGAAATCTTACTGGCTCAATATCCATGTCTCCGTGATCACGGCAAGTTACGGATTTATGGCTCTCAGTGCCATGCTGGGGCTTTTCACGCTGATCCTTTTTATACTCAGAGGAGACAATCCGCAGATTGACAAAAGTATCGTCGAAGCTACCCGCATCAACGAGATGACTGCAATCATCGGTCTCTCCATGCTGACAGTCGGAAACTTTCTCGGCGGTGTCTGGGCAAATGAGAGTTGGGGACGCTACTGGAGCTGGGATCCCAAAGAGACATGGGCCTGGATCTCTATCCTGGTCTACACGATCGTCCTGCACGCCAGATTTGTACCTGCGGTGAAAAAACACTATACCTACCATCTGGCATGGATGAGCACTGTCGCTTTCGCATCGATCGTTATGACCTTCCTCGGTGTCAACTACTATCTCTCCGGTATGCACTCTTACGCAGCGGGTGATCCGGTACCGGTACCGAAATATCTCTACGTGATCATCGCAGCTGTCCTTCTGATCATCGCGGCGGCATTCCCCAAACGCAAACTCAACCAAAGCAAAGATGCAGCAGGTATCTGAGACCTTCTCCGCCACTTATGAGGTAAAACGTTCGACGTTTACCTCATATCTGCTACCCTACCCTCTTTTTCGGCAAACACTTGATGCACTTCACGAAACACACCCCAAAGCCAGCCACATCGTCTGGGCATACCGCCACCTCAACGAATTTGACCAGATCGTCGAAAACAGTACCGACGACGGAGAGCCCAAAGGGTGTGCGGGAAACCCGACACTCGCCCAACTGCGCGGTGCAGACCTCATCAACACCGCTTTGATCACCGTACGCTACTTCGGAGGTATCAAACTCGGTACCGGAGGGATGGTACGGGCATACAGCGATGCGGCGAGAGAAGTGATCACATCTGCGACACGCTTACCCTACATCAAAAAACTCCCCTATACCCTGACGACGCCCTATGCACTGGTGAAAAGATATGAACACTTTTTCAGACAACAAGAGATCGAGTTTCATGAAAGGGTGTTTCAGGCAAATGAAGTGGTGTGGAGAGTGCAGTTGAGTGAAAAAGAGAGAAAGGCACTTGAAACTTTTCAAAGCTCCCTCTCCTGACTGAAAATAAAAAACGGAGGCTTTGGTTACTTTTCCGTATCACACTCGTCGCACTCCTCAGGAAAAATCCGGTAGAGCATCATCGGGATATCGAACTTTGTCAACTTATCCGACCCTCCGAGATAGTATGGTATCACTTCTAAAAAGAGATAGACAAGCCAGAGCATCGGGTAAAAGAGATAGACAGAGATCATGAAACCTCTAAGTGAATAGAGACGGCGTACCCATTTGATGGCAAACTTCGATCCACTCATGCAAAGCACGGCTTCAAATGCCACGATAAACCCTACTACTATATACGTCAGAATAAACGCATACTGAAAAAAGAGAGCCCAAAACGACATCATGAACCTTTGATCATCGCGTTCATCTCCTCTTCGGTGAGGAGAGGTACACCCAGCGCTTTCGCTTTTTCATATTTGCTGCCGGGGTCTTCACCGTAGATCACAAAGTCTGTCTTTTTGGAGACGGTATTAGTCACTTTGGCACCCATCGACTCCAGAAGCGCTTTGATCTCGCTTCGCGGTTTGGACATGCTTCCAGTCAGTACCACTGTTTTACCGGTAAAAGTGGACTCTTTGATCTCTTTTTTCTCCGGTTCGGAGGGCTCTATCAGGGTGATAAGTTTGTCGATCAATACTCTGTTGACACGTACAAACTCTATCAGAGACTCTGCCATCTCCTCTCCAAATCCCTCGATCTTCAGCAGCTCCTCTTTGGTCGCATTGACAAACGCCAGCCCAAAAGTTTCACACACTTTCTTGCTCGCCACCTCTCCGATATGCTCGATTCCCAGGGCATTGACAAACCGCCAGCACGGAGCACCTTTGACCGCTGCGATAGCGCGCAAAAGGTTTTGCGCTTTTTTGTGTTTGAACCCCTCCAGCTGCAACAGTTTCTCTTCTGTCAGATAGAAAATATCCGGCAGACTTTTCACCAGTCCCGCTTCATAGAGCTGTTCGACGATTTTTTTGCCCAGCCCCTCGATATTCAAACACTGTTTGGAAGCGAAGTAGATGATCGAATTGACCACCCGTGCGGGGCAGTCAAGGTTCTGGCATTTGATGAGCGCCCCTTCGTCCAGCAGCTCTTTGCCGCACACCGGACAGTGTGTCGGTCGCGCTATCTTCTTCTCGCTGCCGGTGCGGTACTGCGTCAGTACTTTGGTGATCTTGGGGATCACATCGCCGCTTCGGATGATGATGACGGTATCTCCGATGCGTACATCTTTACGCTCTATCTCGTCAAAGTTGTGCAGCGTCGCCCTCTCGACGACGACACCTTCGATCTCTACCGGTTCCAGCACCGCCACGGGCGTCACCACACCTGTACGCCCCACCTGTAGCAATATATCTTTGATCCGTGTCATCTTCTCCACCGCGGGAAACTTGTAGGCACACATCCAGCGCGGAAACTTGACCGTGTAGCCCAGAACCTCCTGAAGTGCGATTTCATCCACTTTCACAACCATCCCATCCATCATGACAGGGTAAGTGTCACGCATATTGACAGTTTTTTCATACTCTTTTTCGATACACTCCACATCGGTGCACTTGTCATGAAAGGGAGGTTCGATAAACCCGAGTTTGTAAACAAACTGCATCGTCTGGCTCAACAGCGGAAAATCGAGCTTGTTTTCACCAACACCCCAAGGGTAAAAGAAGAGCCTTCTTTTGGCAGTTACCTTCGGATCAAGCTGGCGCAGACTGCCTGCTGCAGCATTTCTGGGATTGGCAAAGACAGCTTCACCCGCTTCAATACGCTCTTTGTTCACCTCATCAAAATCATCTTTGCGTATGACCACTTCCCCGCGGATTTCAATCAGTTCATGATAATCGATACGGATAGGTATAGAACGGATCGTTCTGGCGTTTGCCGTCACATCTTCACCCTCTATCCCGTCACCCCGGGTGATCGCTTGTTTCAAAAGCCCGTTTTCATAGATCAGATTCAGACTTGCGCCGTCAAACTTCGGTTCACAGTAGTAGGTAGGTTTTTTATCGACGTTTTTCTCCACCCTGGCGATCCACTCCACCAACTCTTCATGATTGAACACATCTTCCATACTCCACATACGTTTGATATGCTTCGCCTTTTTGAAACCTTTCAAAAGCTCCCCTCCAACACGCTGTGTAGGAGAGTCAGGGAGTATAAGATCGGGATGCAGCTCTTCAAATTGTTCTACTTCACGATAGAGTTTGTCATAGACTTCATCGGGCACCATAGGGTTGTCTTCGACATAGTATGCGTGGGCGTATTTTTTGAGTAGCGCTACTTTCTCTTTGTATTGTTCAGGTGTCATCTTCTTCCTGTCTGCTTCTTTCTGTAAAAAGATCATACTATTTTTTTACAAAAAAAATTCTATTTTTCTTGACTTTTCACAAGATTTGCCGATCTTCTTTACAACTTGAAATACGAGGTGCCCATGTTTACCGCTATCAAAAAACAAATGAGAGATTACCAATCCTGGCTGGATATCGCTACCGATATCGACCTGAGTCCCTACCGCGTCATCAACCGCTTCGATATAACGACGTTTGTGTTTGTCTTTTTCGCGATGCTGTTTGGTTACTTTCTGACACTGCCTTTTCACCCCAACCTGACACTCTTTGCATTGATACTGCATATCGCTCTGGGCATCAATATCCTCAAAGCGCGTGCCATCGTGGCAAATGCACTCGAAAAACTGGAATCCGACCAACAGCTAAACGACAAAGTAGCGCAGTTTCTCAACCGCCAATACTCCCTCTTTCTCGTTTCACAAGGCAAAAATCCTCTGACACAGAAACAGATCGAAAGTCTTGAAGTACACAAAGCACACTTTACAGGCGGGATGATCACCAGAAGCGGACGGGGAGATTCAATCAAGCGTTTCAGAAAAGCGTTTTTAAAAAGAGAGAAGATGTTTTTCAACATACTGTTTGCGATCCTAGTCGTAACAGAACTGTTTATCGTGTTTTAAAAGAGGTGACAAAGGGCAAAAGCCCTTTGTCCAAGAGGAGATTTTCTAATGCGGGAATTAGAATTTTTTAGAGAGAATAATTCTCACGTGTTGTGTATCGTCTTTTAAACCTGCATTTGCAATTTTGCCTTCGTCGATACTTCTGGCCATATAGATCAGTTTTGTATTGATTCCTGCAAGTTTTGTAGCATAGATCACATCTAGCTCACTGACATTTTGCATCGCAAGGTTATTATCATTTTCACATACTACATACTGTGCGATAAATTTACCGATACCGTCAACCTTGGCAGAAGCTTTAACTTTATACGCATCTGAACCGGGAACTGCTACACCTGTACCATCTGTGTAGATACCTGCTGTGTATAGTTTGGTTTTTTTACCGCCAACACTATTACTCATTGTTGCTGTATTTGCAAGTGCGACTTTAGCTTTTCCACTATCATCATCTACACTTGAGTATGCAGCCATTACGTTAAACATACCGATTTTTGTACCGATTTTAACACCAAAACCATTGGTATCACCGACACCTGGAAGCGCAGCTTCGACAGCACCTTTTGGCATAATAGAACCATACTGTGCACCAATGTCAAATGCCATATCATCAGCCATATTGTATGTAAATGCTGCATCAGCCCAGAAAGCATCTGCTGAACCTACAACATCATAGTACCAAAGATTGATAGGTAAACCATCAACAAGCTTAGTTAAAGCACCGACAGCATAAGCGCCTCTACCACCATTTGGATGTGCAGCATTTGTACCATAACCCTCAAACTTGTCTGCATTGGAGACAGCAACTTTTACACCATTTCCTTTACCAACATATGCACCGACAAGTGTTACATTTTTGATATCCTGATTCAATACAACGATCGCATCAAAACTATTTGGCGCAAGGTTCCATCTTTCAGTAAATGCAAGAGGTGTATCCAGGAACTGGCGACCGATCTTGAATGTAGTATTTGAGAGAATAGTGCCGCAAGGACTATATGTTACATATGCCTGAGATGCCCAGTTTTGTGTATCAAGAGCAGTTCTACCGATACCCGCCCCCATTCTAACATGTGAAACAAGGTTGTTTTCAAGTCCAAGTGTATCAGCTACATTGTACTCAAAACCATATCCCCAGCAACTGTCAAATTTACCGGTTACACCAGCAGTCAATAACGCCTGACCACCTGCTGCGTCTTTATGAAACAGATCATTTCCGTTCATATCTGTTGCTTCGTAGTACAACTTCGCCTCAGCATAAGGCTTAACAGTGACACTGCTAAGATCCATTGCCATTGCACTACTTGTAAAACTCGCTACTGCCAATGCAGCTAAACTTAGTTTGGTAATTTTCATTCCAACTCCTTTTTGTTTTTAAATCAATTACAAGTGAAATTATAACGCATTTTTCTTAAGATTTTTTAAATTTTATTTACTATCTGTTTACTTTCCTATATTTGGTACAATATATTTTATTTATATCTTTATAAGCTATTAGAATTGATTATATAAAAACTCATTATTCAGATAATACCCTATACATTATATATAAGGATTTTGCTGTACCGTTTTTGATTCAGACACCATGTTAGTGAAAAATCAGCAAAACGTTAAACTTCTTTTAAATAGTTTTTTCCAAAAGAGGTGACAAAATATATTTTATGTACTATTTGTGCTTCCCAAAAGATCAAAAAGAGTCTCTGTACACCTCTTTCTATCAATTTTAATAAGTTTATGAAGTGTCAAATTCAACTATTTTAATTTTATAACACCCATTCGACATAACTTTCACAAAATTCCTGCCGTTGTATTGTATAATATAGGAAAATATCATATCCTTATCAGAAGCAGTTTCATGAAAACGATCAAAGGTCTGTTGTTCGATATCAAAGGGGCGATGGATGCAGGTCTTCGCGCGGCACTTGTCAAAACGGACAAATTTCAGCCCGAGAATCGGGATAAGAGGATCCAACCGGATGTCATATTACCCGATGTCACCGCACTCCCCTCTGTGCTGATGTAGTTTTAAGAGGAAAACCTCTAAAATTTACGATACTGTTTTTAACATCTCAGAAGAGTTTACATATTCTTTAAAAAAGAGGCTCAGACCGAAGGGAGGATTTGTCCTCTTTTTTAAAGAATATGTAAACTATGCCAAATAACATTCAAACTTTAAAGGAACCATCATGACAATCACCAAACGCGTCACATTCATCGCCAAAGAGGGAGAGGAAGCGAAGATGAAAGAACTCCTCTCCGCTATGGTCAAACCCTCTAAAGCCGAGGATGGCTGTATCTTTTACGAAATCTTCCAGTACGAAAACAACCCGCGCAAATTTATGGCGGTTGAGACATGGAGAGACGAAGCGGCGCTCGAGGGGCACAAAAACTCTCCCCACTACAAAATCTACAAATCGAGCTACGAACCCTACTGCGAGAAGAAGTACACCGACGAGCTGGAAGTACTCGGATGAGAAACCGCTGGAGCGATGCCGAAGCGGCAAAGTGCAAAGACACCCTCGATCTGAGGGTCTACACCTCCAACCTGCTGGGGCAGGATGACCGGCTGGTGCTCCACGGCGGCGGTAACACCTCCGTCAAGGAGCGCGTCGGGGACGAAGAAATCCTCTTCGTCAAGGGGAGCGGCTGGGATCTCTCCACCATCCAACGCGAGGGCTTCGCCCCCGTCAAGCTCGACAGGCTTAAAGAGATGGCTACCCGCGAGAGCCTCACCGACAGCGAAATGGTACGGCAGCAGAAAGAGGCGATGATAGACAAAAGCGCCCCCAACCCCTCCGTCGAAGCGATCCTGCATACGATCATCCCCTTCAGATTTGTCGATCACACCCACGCCGATGCCGTCGTGACGATCTCCAACTCCAAAAGGGGCGAAGCGATCATCGAAGCGCTCTACCCCGACTTTCTGATCGTCCCCTATGTGATGCCGGGCTTCATCCTCGCCAAAACGATTCATGAGATGAGCAAAAACCTCGACTGGGAGAAGTGCGGCGGGATCATCCTCCACCACCACGGTATCTTCACCTTCGACGACGATGCCAAACGCTCCTACGACAAGATGATCGACGCCGTACAACGCGCCGAAAGCTATCTCGACGAGCACGCGCCGCTGCAGATCCCCGACACACCCAAAAAACCGTTCGATACCGAAGCATTGCAGGAGATCATAAGCCGCGAGAAGGGCTATCCGGTAACGATGCAGATCAACAACACGCCGCTGGCACGCTACTACGCCTCACTCGGCAAAGAGGCAGTCAGCCGCGGTGTCCTGACACCCGAGCACATCATCCGCACCAAACGCACCCCGCTCTATCTCGAAGATGCGCACATCATGGAAGCTCTGGAGGCGTATAAAGCGGACTACATCGACTACTTCGACCGTTTCGCCACCGACGAGATCTGCCTTAATCCCGCCCCAAACTACGCCGTGATCAGAGATTTCGGAGTGGTCAGTTTCGGCAAAAACGAAAAAGAGGCGACCGTCATCGACGATATCGTCACCCATACGATGGAAGCGGTCATCCGCGCCGACAAACTGGGAGGCTATCAGAGTATCAGTGAATCGGAAAGCTTCGAGATGGAGTACTGGGAACTGGAGCAGGCAAAGCTGAAAAAATAAGGAGCTTTCATGAAATATCTACTGGCGATCGACGCGGGCACGGGCAGCATCCGCGCCCTGCTCTTTGACACCGAAGGCAACCAGATCTCCATCGCGCAGCGCGAATGGCACCACCTCGAAGAGCCGGGCGTATCCAACAGCATGGGCTTTGACTTCACAACCAACTGGGAACTAACCAAAGCCTGCATCCGCGAAGCAGTCGAAAAAGCGGCGGTCGATCCCGAAAGTATCCTCGCCCTCAGCGCCACCAGCATGCGCGAAGGCATCGTCCTCTACGATCATGCAGGCAACGAACTCTGGGGCGTCGCCAACGTCGATGCCAGAGCCGCCGACGAAGTACGTGCACTCAAAGAGGAGTTTCCCGGCATCGAGGAGGCGTTTTACGCCAGATCCGGGCAGACCTTCGCCCTCGGCGCCCTCCCCCGCCTCCTCTGGCTCAAAAACCACCGCCCCGACCTCTACGAAAAGACGGCGACCGTCTCGATGAT
>QNZT01000093.1 GCA_003978455.1 Sulfurospirillum sp. | reverse complement strand
TTGTCATAAAGCCGACTGATACTATCGTCAGGGCAGGTTTCCTGTCCTGACACAACTCTCTTTTTCCCTCTGATTCAGACCACAAAATACATTATCTCCAAAAGTGTAAGAGATGTAAATTTTCCACAAATTAGTAAAAATTATATCTAACTCCCCTGTTTTATTATTATGATTAAGTACTTTTTTACTAAAATTCTTATACATAAACTATATGTATACAATAAGGAGTAGTTATGAAGAAAATAGTATCTATGTCACTGTTGGCTGTGACGGCATTAATGGCGACAAATGGAGATCACCTTCTCGCAGTCGGTACAAAATCAAGGGGTATGGGCGGTGCCGGTATCGGTATCAGCCATTGTGCGGAATCGACACTGCAAAACCCTGCGCTTATCACGTGCACCAAGGGCACATCCATCTCTTTCGGCGGTGTTGTCTTTATGCCGGATGTCTCAGCTAAAATGGGTATGGCACCATATAAAAGCAGTGATGCAGATATGAGTGTGATTCCCGGAGTCGCGATATCACATAAGATCGATGACAACTGGTTCTTAGGTATAGGTATGTGGGGTACAGCCGGGATGGGTGTTGACTACAGAGATGCGGCACAGACACCTCAGGATTCCGGAAATATGCATATGGTGAGTAACTTGCAGCTGATGCAGTTTGGTGTCTCCCTCGCATACACCGATACGGATTTCGGCGTAGCGATTACACCGATTATGCAGTATGGCTCACTGGATATCAATTTTCAGGGATTTGACGGTTCCAATGTCGGTGACGGTGTAGCGCAGGATTTTGGATACGGTTACAATCTGGGAGCCTATTACGATTTTAAAAACGGTGTTACAGTCGGTGCTGTCTATAAATCAAAAATAGATATGGAATATAAAAATCAGCTCTCAAGAGCGACAAAACCGTTTGTGGATTTCGGTATATTCCCGGCAGCGATGGGTGATCATCTGGAACAGCCTGCCGAGATGGGTGTGGGTATCGGGTATAAATACCTGGATCATACATTTGCGGTTGACTACAAACAGATCTTGTGGTCGGATGCGAAAGGATATAAAGATTTCGGATGGGATGATCAGGATGTTATCTCTCTGGGATATCAGTTAAAAGTAGAGGACTGGAAATTTCGACTCGGATACAGCCATGCTGACAATCCTGTCACCGAGGCACAAAGCGGTCCGGCTATGATCAACCCAGGCAGTTATGCGCAGGCGGGCGGAAATGCGCTCAATCTCTTCAATCTGCTCGGCTTCCCGGCTACGGTAGAAGACCACTATACGATCGGTGGCGGGTATGAGTTCACGAAAAATTTCTATGTCGATTTTGCCTATGTCTATGCACCTGAGACAACAACAACCATGAAAACCATCACTGGCTTTAACGCTCAGAATGGGCAGCTTTATACCGGTGATTCGAGTGTAAAACACTCCCAGTCAAGCCTTTCATTTCAGCTTTCATATAGATTTTATTAATCACCCCGGTCAGGGCAGATCATAGTTGATCTGTTCTGATCTTTTCGTAATCCTACAACATATATGTGCTATACTACGCTAAAACAACGGGGCAGACTATGGCAAAACCGACCAAAGAAGAGAGAAAAGCAAACATCATGCTCCAGGCGCTCAAACTCTTCTCCAAAGAGGGCTTTTACAGTACGACGATTCCCGATATCGCCAAAGCGCTCAATATGAGTGTCGGAAACCTCTACAACTACTTCAAGTCCAAAGATATCCTTGCCAAAGAGATCATCAAATATATCTCCGCCTATCTTGGAAGCGAACTGCGTAAAATCAACGACGAAAATATCTCCGCCAGAGAGAAGATCGACAAAATCGTCCGTGTCTATTTCAAAACCGCGCAGGAACAGCCGGAGATGATCGAGTATTTTCTACGGGTCTATCTTGCCAACCGGGAAGTCTTTAAAAACGGCTGTGAGGGGATGATCTGCGTCAGCGACTTTGTGACGGAGATCATGATCTTTTTTGAAGAGGGTGTACGAAGCGGGGAGTTGAGAGATCAGGACTTCTTCTCTGCATTTGGGCTTTTTATGGGCTATCTTGGCGGGATGGTTTTTCTCTACGGCGAAGAGGTGTTGCCCGAAAAGCTGGACTTCTATATCTCAGATATCTCTCGAAACATTTATAGCGCCCTCAAGAGCGATGAAAACTAAACTCCTCTGGATTCAGGGACTTGCCTGCAACGGCAATGCCCACTCCTTTTTGAACTACCCGCAGATGGCACAGTTTCTGGAAGATTTTACCTTTGTGCACCATCCTATCATCGACTCCCCTTTCACGCTTGAAGAGATAGTATCCGACTATCATCCGACAGATATTTTGCTGATCGAAGGGGCGATTGCGGAGGGGTTTACCCGTGGAGGCGAAGAGATCATCTCTGTCATAAAACGGTATGCGCCGTATGTCAAAAAGATCGTGACGATCGGAAGCTGTGCGACTTTCGGCGGCGTTTTCAAAAATAGCCCTTATCCAGACGGCGGCGGTTTTCTGTTTCATGAAGAGCAAAAGCGGGAGCGTTTTGCGAGCTATGCCGACAAAGTGGTCTCGATCTCCGGCTGCCCCATACACCCCGATCTGCTGGCAACTACCCTCTATATGCTAAAAGAGCAGATCGATCCGCCGCTCGATGCATTTCACCGTCCCAAAGAGTTTTTTGCCTATACAGTGCACAACGGCTGCACGAGAAACGAGTATTTTGAGTACAAGGTCGACAACCACCGATTTGGTGAAAAAGAGGGGTGTATGTTTTACGATCACGGGTGTCAGGCACCCTTTACCCACGGCAGCTGCAATAAAATCCTCTGGAACGAAGTCAACTCCAAAACCAGGGCTGGGCAACCCTGTATGGGGTGTACCGAACCGCACTTTCCCAGACAAAACCTCTTTGTGACCAAAAAAAATATGGGCATACCGCAGTATCTTCCTTTCGATGTGCCAAAGCGTGCCTATCTGACACTCTCGGGTGTCACCAAGGCATTTAAGATTTCCCGGCTGGAAAAGAGACTCTTCGATGTCTAAGAAAGTGACTGTTGCAAAACTGATCGAAAAGATCGAAGGCGAAGCGACACTAAAGTTTCATTTTGTTCATGAGAAGATCGATTTTGTGGATATTGTTTTCTCCTCCTCACGTGGGATCGAGCAGATATTGAAAGGGCGACCGGCGCAGGATGCTCTGGTAATCAACCCCAGAGTCTGCGGTATCTGCGGGCATGCGCACTTGATCGCGACGGTAAAGGCGCTGGAGGCGTGTTATCCTCAGATAGAGATCTCTCCCAAGGCGGAGATGATCAGAGAACTGACGCTCTCTTTTGAGTTGATCCAAAATCACATGAAGTGGTTTTACCTCACGCTGCTTCCTCTGGCGGGTATGGAGCAGCAGGTACTTCGTGCGGCGGCGTTTTCACAGCTGATATCCAAAGCGATCGCCCATCTGGCGGGGCAGTATCCGCACAACTCATACGCCATTGTCGGTGGTGTCGTTTGTGAGCCGACGCATATAGAGCTACTTCATGTAAGAAATACGATCAAAGAGACGATCGCTTTTTTTGAAAAATATATGGTACGTGCCGACACCAAAGCGTTGATAAAGTGTGAAAAAGTTGAAACACTTTTGGAAAAAGAGGGCGATCTGCCTGCGCTTTTGCATACCGTTTTGGAAAAGGGATGGCAGCATATAGGCAAGAGTTTCGACCGCTTTATCGTTTTTGGAGAGAGCAGTTATTTCAAACGGGGTAAGTCTCTGAAAACGCGTATTCAGCCGCATATTCATGAAAAGTTTATCGAAGAGAGTGAAAACAGCGACTCTCTGGCGAAAAATGTCTCCTATAAACAGAAATATTATGAAGTGGGACCGCTTAGCCGTGCGATGTTGCGTAAGACACCTCTGATCAAAGATGCGCACCGCCGTTACGGAGACTCGGTGTTCAGCCGTATCATGGCGCGAAGCTGTGAGGCGATCCAGCTCTTGTACCATGCGGAGGATCTGCTCTCACGCATAGACCTCTCTCAACCCTCTTATATCGAACCGAGTGTCGCTATTTCCACAGTGAGCGGGGAGGGGACAGGATCGGTAGAGGCAGCACGCGGATCGCTCATACACAAGGTAAAACTACATGAAGGTGTGATCAGTGACTATACGCTCATCACACCGACACAGTGGAATCTCTCACAGGGTACGCCTGATGTACCGGGCATAGCGCAACAGGCGATGATCGGACTCAACGATGAAAAAACAGCGGAGTTTGTCTTTAAAACCTTCGATGTCTGTTCGGTCTGTACGACACACTGATTAAGATAAAAACTATCCTTTTATAAGAAAACATTATTCTGCTACCTTAATTTTAATCTGAAGGTAAGATTATATCCACTATAATACTGAATGACTATTCATTTATAATAAGGAGGCTTTCATGAGCGACAAGCGGATAGATGCAGTCAAAAAGCTATTCACTTCCCAGAGTGCCAAAGTAGATACCAACAGAGGTGAAGCGTACTACGAAACGCTTTTTCAAAAGTGTCAGGAGCGACTCGATGCACTTCGGGAACTTCCTCCTGTAAGTAACAGAGTCGATTTTAAGCAGGCGATTTTTGATGAAGGATTGGACAGAAGGGACTTTCTGAAGTGGGCATCCGCAACAACTGCGATGCTGATGCTTCCGGCTTCCTTCACCCCGCTTGTCGCCGAAGCGGCGGAGTTGATGAACCGCGTTCCTGTCGTCTGGATCGAGCTTCAGGATTGCGCGGGTAACTCCGAAGCGCTTCTGCGAAGTGACGGACCCAAGATCGATGAGATCGTTCTGGATATCATCTCCCTGGAGTTTCATGAGACACTGATGGCACCTTCCGGACATCAGGCGGAAAAGCAGCTTGAAGATGCGATAGAGACATTTAAAGGCAAATATCTCCTCTTTGTAGAGGGTGCGGTTCCCCGCGGTCTAAATGGACAGTTTGGTACCATTGGAGCAAAAGCGGAGACCTTTGAAGATCACCTGCTGAGACTCTCAAAAGATGCAGCTGCTGTGATCGCGGTAGGAAGCTGCGCGACTTTCGGCGGCGTTCCGGCAGCGGCACCCAATCCGACCGATGCAGTCGGTGTGATGGAGATGGTACACGGTAAACCGATCATCAACATCCCTGCCTGTCCTGCAAACCCTTCCAATATGGTCGGTGTCGTATTGCATTTTGTGCTCACTGGTCAGCTGCCTGAGCTCGATTCGTTGCTGCGACCGAAGTTTGCTTTCGGATACAGGATTCATGACAATTGTGAAAGACGCGCGCACTTCGATGCGGGTGAGTTTGTCGAAGAGTGGGGTGACGAAGGTGCGAAAAACAACTTCTGTCTCTACAAGATGGGCTGTAAAGGACCTATGACCTTCAACAACTGCTCCATCATCCGCTACAACGAAGGGGTCAACTGGCCCATCGGTGTCGGACGCGGCTGTATCGGTTGTAGTGAACCCGACTTCTGGGACAAATACGCTTATGAGCGACCGATGGCAAATGCCAATATCAAAGCACCGACAGGCGGTGTCGAAAAGACTGTCGATGAGTTCGGTCTCGGGCTTTTGACCGCGGCTGGTATCGGTATCGGTATCCATGCGGTGGGCAGTGCGATTTTCGGTAAAAAGAGCAAAGTAGAAGAGGAGGCGTAAGATGAGCGAAAACAACACAACACAACAGGTTACGGAAGAGACAGTGCAGGCGACCGAACAGGAGAGCAAAAAAACAGTCTCCGCATCCGGCGGTAAAAAGCATATCATCGTCGATCCGATCACCCGGATTGAAGGGCATTTGCGTATCGAGGCGATCATCGATGAAAACAACAAGATCGTTGATGCCTACAGCTCCTCTACGATGTTTCGCGGTATCGAAACGATTCTCAAAGGAAGAGACCCCAGAGATGCCGGACTTCTGGCGATGCGTATCTGCGGTGTCTGTACGGGTACACACTATCAGCGTAGTATCGAAGCGGTAGAGGATGCCTTCAAGATCACGATACCCAAAAACGCGCGTATCGTCAGAAACCTGATACAGGGAGCGCTTTATGTGCATGATCACCTGGTGCACTTTTACCATCTGCATGCGCTCGATTTTGTCGATGTCCTTTCTGCACTCAAAGCTGATCCCGAAAAGACAGCACAAGAAGCTGTCAAATGGGCGAAAGTGGCAGGTCATAAACCATATACATCAGCAGCAGCCGATTTTCAGGCTGTGATTGATCGTATTACCAAGTTTGCCAAACAGGGCAGGCTGGGAATATTTGGCAACGGCTACTGGGGCAACAAACACTACAAACTCACCCCTGAACAGAACCTCATAGGGGTAACACACTATCTCAAAGCGCTTGATATCCAGCGAGATCTGGCGAAGATGCAGGCGATCTTCGGTGGTAAAAACCCGCATCCTCAGTCTATCGTGGTGGGTGGTGTCACTTGTGTTCAGGATATCAAAAATCCGGCGCGTATTGCACTCTTTAAAGAGTTGTTAAAAGAGGGTATGGCTTTTGTCAAAGGTGCCTATCTGCCCGATGTCTATATGGCAGGTACCGCCTATGCGGACGAAGCGACAGACAAAGATGCCACCTACAAAGGTGTAGGCGGTACCGGCGGCGGATTGCTCAGTTACATGAGCTATGGTGATTTCAGGCTTGACGATACAGGCTTTTACAATGCCAAAACACTTTTCCCGTCCGGTCTGGTACTGGAAGGAGATATATCCAAAGCTTTCGACGTCGATCCGGAAAAGATCACCGAAGATGTCACCCATGCCTGGTATCAGGGAGACAAACCGCTGCATCCTTACGAAGGGCAAACGATCCCCGAATATACCGGACTGGAGAAAAAATCGGACGGCTATGCCTATCTCAAAACCGACGAGAAATACTCCTGGATCAAATCGCCGCGTTATGACGGCAAGCCGGTCGAAGTGGGACCTCTGGCGAGAATGGTTGTCGGGTATGTCAGGGGAGATGAACGGATCAAAAAGTATGTCGGAAACTTTCTCAAACGCTCCGGTCTGCCGATCACCGTACTCTTCTCCACCGTGGGACGTACAGCGGCAAGAGCGATCGAAACAGAGTTGATGGGAGATGCCATGATGGAGTGGGTTGATGAGCTGGCGAAAAATGCCGCAGGCGGAGACCTCTCTACATGGACTGAGTTTGACTTCGATGCCGTTGCCGCAGACACCAAAGGTATGGGGCTTGCCGAAGCGCCGAGAGGATCGCTGGGTCACTGGGTCAAGATCAAAGACGGTAAGATCATCAACTATCAGGCGGTCGTACCTTCCACATGGAATGCCGGTCCAAGAGATGCCAAAGGGCAACTGGGCGCCTACGAAGCGAGCCTGATCGGCACCAAGGTCGCCAATCCCGAAGAGCCTCTGGAGATCATCCGAACGATCCACAGTTTCGATCCATGTATCGCCTGTGCGGTGCACGTACTCGACACCAAAGGTAAAGAGTTGGCGGTCTATAAAGTCGATCCCAACTGCACCTTTTAGGCAAACGTGATGAACAGAGTGAAGAATCTCACCGGAGGCGAAGCTTTAGTGAGAGGAATTTTCACAGGGCTTTGCCCGGGGAAAAGGAGACAATAAAATGAAAACAAAAGTTGGATATAAAAATGTCAGGAGGATGACCGCGACTATGCGGATCATCCACTGGGTCAATGCGATATCGATGGTGGTAGCGATCATCACCGGGCTCTATATCGCCGAACCTTACTATCAGACGCTGATCGCCGAGCCCGCGGTGGATAAATATGTGATGGCGTGGAACAGATGGGGACACTTTATCGTGGCGATCATCTTCGATGTGACATCGATCGTCGTGGCGTATCTCTTCTTCTTTTCACGCTTCGAGAAGCCGATTTTAAAGCTTCTGCCGACACCGAGAAACATCAAAGAGTTTTTTGCCGTGCTGGTCAATCTGCTGACCTTCAACCGAAGCAAAAGTTTCGATTCGAGTCACAGTGACAGTTTCAATACGGTCTATTTTACGATCTTCCATCTATTGCTGGCATGGATGCTCTTTACAGGACTTCAGCTCTACGTCCACGGTCTGGAATCGGGTCTGAGCAGTATCGGAAAATGGTGGCCTGCGATGTTGCACTGGGCTACAGACTGGACAGTTCCGGTGAGCAGTGCGCTTGTGGGAACGACCGCTATGCCAAATCTCATGGATGTGCGTATCGTGCACCATATCACCATGTGGTTGATTGTTGTATGGGTTGTATTTCATATCTACTATCAGGTATGGAGAACGATCTTCTGGCAGGAGGGCGATATCGCGATCGTATTCGGCGGCAGTAAATTTGCCAAAGAGGGGAAGGATAACAGCCATTGAATTAAGGAAGTTTAAGCGCGGTTTATCTGCGCGTGAGCCCTGCGCTGAGCAGAACTCAGCGTTAGCGTAGCTTTTGGGACTTTGTTCCAAAAGCGTTAATTAATGGCACTGAAAGAGGAGTAGGAATCTCCTCTTTCTAAATATTAACGGGTGGTGCACAAGAGGCTTCATCCTTTAGTATTTAAAGGAAAAATCGATTGAAAAAAAACGCACTTGTCGGTATCGGCAATATCATGTTCTGTGATGACGGTCTGGGTATCTACGCCGCCGAATATATCCGGCAAAACTTCCATATACCTCCAGATCTCGACATAGTGGACGGCGGGACACTCGGCTTTGGTATGATGACATTTTATCAGGAGTATGAGCGCGTTTTTATCCTCAGCACCACTTCCGAAGGGAAGAGCGGTGATGTGTTCTGTTTCAGCAAAGAGGAGCTTCTGGAGCAGGGAACGGTTCGCCAGAGCGCCAACGAAGTAGAGGTGGCGCAGATGCTGGAGATATGCTCGATTCTCGATGAAGAGATGGCGTATGTGGAGATCGTGGCGATGAAACCGCATGACATCATCCCCGTGATTGCTGACCTGACAGAACCGGTCAAAGCGGCATTTCCCGCACTGATAGAGAAGTCTCTGCAAACACTCCAAAAACACAACATCATCCTGACTCCCAAAGAGCGGTGTGTTTCACTTGATGAAGTGATCCACGCATACGCCAATCCCGTTCAGCCATCCCATACCCCGATCAGTGAAGGATAGATGTGTATCTGATACTCCGAATCGTTTTTGAAAACAACAAAGGCTACATCAAAAGAATCATCGATGCCGTGGCACAAGAGACAGGTTGCGATGTAAAAGCTGTACAGTGTGCAGGGGAGATCGTCATCCAGGCGGCAGAGGAAGATCCGCAACTCGAACACTTCCTCAAACGCCTCGAAGAGCGACTGCCCGCCTCGATCTACCTCAAAAAGAGTACCCACACACTTGCGGAAGCGTTACCGGAGCTCACACCGATCACATCCGATGATCTGCCGCTCGATCTCTCCCTCTGCCCCACCTGCCAGAAAGAGATGTTCGATGTAAGCAGCCGAAGATACTACTACCCTTTTACTTCATGTAACAGTTGCGGAAGCAGACACGCATTTGTGGAACACTACCCCTTCAGCCGCCAAAACTCCCTCATGAAGTTCATGAAACCCTGCGCAGCCTGTGAAGAGGAGATGCGATCGAACCCGCTCAGAAAGGATTATCCGCTCATCTCCTGCATCGAGTGCGGGATCGCCCTGCGGATGGTGGACAAAAAGAGCGAACGCTACGCCAACGACAAAGGCACTTACCGTACCCTTTTTGAAGTGGCGGCAAGGGCGATCGCCAAAGGCAAAACGGTTGTCATGAAGACACTTCATGGATATCGGAAGTTTTACAAACCCGCTTCCCTTGCCGTTCCCGAAGCGATTCTCTTTGTCGCCGATGTCAACGCTCTCAACAGACATCTCATGATGGTAGTGCAGGAGTTCAATGCCCTCTTGAGCATCGAGCGCCCGCTGTTGCGCATCGCCACCAAAAGCGACGAAGCCAAAAACCTTTTCGGCAGCAGTGTCTGGACAAAATACCCCGATGACGGTATGAGTATGCTTCTGGCAAAAGAGTTGATCACCGCCGGGGAGGAGTACATCGTCTATGAAGCGTGCGATGAAGAGACGCAAGCCGATTTTCGGATCGACTTCGACCTGCCCGTAACCGCCCAGAGAGATTTCAGGCTCTTCATCAATCAGGATACGACACTGCTCATAGAGGGGGAACGGTCGATCTTCCCCCGAAAAGTGGATAAGGGCAAATCCGGCAGAGTCACCGTCGCATCCGGACTGGTATGTGTCGATATGGAGGAGGGCAAGATCATCGACAGACCCGACTACTTTGCCAAAATCCCCGCCAGAGAGGTTTTGG
>QNZT01000183.1 GCA_003978455.1 Sulfurospirillum sp. | reverse complement strand
AGATAGGAGATAGAGGTTTTTTTGTCGGAGAGGACGATACTCTTCGCCTCTTCGTACAACTCGTCGAAATCATCCTCTTTGCTGTTTTTGACATCGTTCGCACCTGTGATATGGAGCGATCCCGGTTCGTTGAGAAACGATTCGTCATACACCACTTCGCGCTGCGACTTGAGAAACTCGACGATCGTCTCGATCTCCTCTTCGGTGATAAACGGCGCATGCAGCCGGATCAGACCGGAGGTACCCGGAGGGGTAAAGAGCATGTCACCCCGCCCCAGCAGCGACTCCGCACCGGTCGAGTCGAGGATCACCTTGGAGTCGATCTTCTGACCCACTTTAAAGGAGATACGGCTTGGGAGATTGGCTTTGATCAGACCTGTCACGACATCGACCGACGGTCTCTGCGTCGCCACGATCAGGTGGATACCGCTCGCACGCGCCATCTGCGCCAGTCTCGCGATATAAAACTCCACATCTTTGCCGCTGGTCATCATGAGATCGGCAAGTTCATCGATAATAACTACTATATAGGGGAAAGTGTCATACCCCTCTTTTTTCGCTTTTTCATTGTAGTTTTCAATATTTTTGGTCTTGGTTTTGCTCATGAGCTTGTAGCGTTTTTCCATCTCGACGACCATATTTGCCAGCGCGACAATCGCCTGTTTCGCCTGTGTGATGACCGGCGTCAGCAGATGGGGGATATCATTGTAGATCGAAAACTCCAGCATCTTCGGATCTATCATGAGGAGTTTCAAATCATCCGGTGAGTTGCGGTAGAGAAGCGAAACCAGCATGGCATTGATCCCCACCGACTTACCGCTACCTGTCGTACCGGCGATAAGCAGATGCGGCAATTTTGTCAGATCTGTCACGAAAGGATTACCGACGATATCTTTTCCTATCGCCATCGTCAGGGAAGATTCTGCTTTCTGAAAGACCTGACTCTGCAAAATCTCTTTGAGGTAGATCGTCTCGATATCTCTGTTCGGTATCTCGATACCCACGACATCTTTGCCCGGTACCGGTGCCTGGATGCGAATCGTCTCCGCTTTCAGCGCCATCGCGAGGTCATCCTGAAGAGTCAGGATCTTGGAGACTTTGATGTGGGCATCAGGACGGAACTCAAACGTGGTCACCACTGGTCCGGAATAGGTCGCGACCACATCACCCGTGATCTTGAACTGCGCCAGTTTTTCCATCAGATCGACGATCTTTTGATCGATTTCCGCTTCATTGACATGGTGCTTTCTTTTGGGCGCAGACTCCAGAAAATCCAGATAGGGAAGTTTAAAGTTTTTCGGTTTGACTACCTTTTTGGAAGAGCCCATTTTGGCAAGATACTTTTTGTTCTCCTTGATCTCTTTGACCAGTTTCGTTTTCGGTTTCTCCGTTTTTTTTGCTTTGGCAACTCTCTTTTTCGGTGTACGAACCTCAGGTGCCGGTTTACCTGAGACAAGTGCTTCCAACTCCCTGCTCTCCTCCTTCAGCGCCGCGAAAGCATCCGTAACTTCCGATTCCTGATCTGAATGCGCACCCTCACCATGCTCCTGCTGACCGATGATCTCCTCGATACTGTTGTGAAACTCCAGTACCTCATCTGCCACAGACTCCTCTTCATGAACAACAGGCGCAGAAACACTCTTCTTTTCAGATACGACAGCTTTTTGTGATACCAAAGGTGTATCCGGCACCGCAAAATCGATCGTCTCTTCCGGCGTGCGGGAAAAGATAGAGACCCCTCCGATATAGTCACGTAAGCGGTGTAACTTTTCCATGAACTCATCTTTGAGTCTGCGAAAATAGTCTTTGATACCGAAACTGAAATCGAAGTTAAAATTTTCGATCGTGACATTGGCAAGATACGCCGCCATCGTCAAAATCAGACCCATAATCACAACCCAGATGCCGACACTCCCGACATAATGTGTCAAAGTTACATTGATCCGCTGTCCGATAATCCCCAGATAACTGCTCTGCACCACCTTCGCCTGAAACATCAGCATCGCAACAAACATGATCATGGCAGGTACCCAGATACGAGTACGGTCGAGCTTCATGTGAGGATCTTTGTAGACAAAATAGGCAGGTACAATCAGCAGATAAGGATAGATAAAAGCGATGTAACCGAAGAAAACACGGTTATACAACCCGATCGTGGAACCTACTCTCCCCGATGCCTCCGGCATCAGCGTCGCAAAACCGATAAAAACAAAGAAAAGGGCGGTGACAATAAAGAGTATCGTTCTTAAAATAATTTTACCTTGTGTCTATTTTTAGCGAGATTATAGCAAAAAACTATTTTTATTTGGTTACAACAGGCAAATTAGGTAAAAATCTTTTGTAATCGGAGTATTCTGAAAGAGGCAAATAAATGCCTATTTCATGTAGTTGAGCAGTGTCAGGGAGTTGATCTTTGTCACTGTCGAGAGGATCGCCTGGTAGCTCATCGAGATCTCATTGAGGTTCATGTAGGCTTCCGCGAGATCGACATCTGTCAGATCGGACTTGAGCGATTTCAGGCTCACCTCCATCGTCATCGCACGATCCTGTGTATGGGTGAGGGATTTTTCGATGGCACCGATCCTGGCAAGTTGGGTATTGAAGTGGCTATCAAACTGGTCGAGTTGCTGAATCGCACTCTCCATACCGATATTTCTTGGATTGCCACCCTCAGAAACGAGCGACGTTCTCCCCTGTCGCACCGCATCGATCACATCATCGAGCTGTGCGAAAAAATCCATCTCCGCTTTTTGGGTGGTAACAGCGTTGTTGGCATTAAAGGAGATCGTCGGGGCTGTATCACTGAAATCTGTCGCTTTATTGTCGTAGATAGAAAAGGAAATTTTACTCAAATCATTCGATTTATCCAGTATCTCCATCTTTCCACTCTGGTTTACGGAGACATCAACTTTATCCCTTGCCCTGATGACAGCGTCATTGAAAGCATCCGCACTGCCAGCTGCCGGCAGTTCACCGGATGTAACTATTGAAACGATATTGTTGAGTTGCCCCATAGTCATCTCATCTGCTTTGGTCTGTGTTCCGTCGGCATTATATATACTATATGTAGTGTTGTTTCCTGCACTATCCCGTACCGTAAATGTCGAGTCATCATCAAGATTGAGATTGACACGGTAGCTGTCGCCGTTGATGTCGGTCAGGTTCATGATAAATGCTTTACCATCCATCGTTCCGTTTGCGATATCCCTCAGTTTGGTTGTGTTGTCCGCCAGTTTTCCATCTGCCATCAGCGTGACATTGCCTTTGAGCAGCGATCCCTTTTTGACAAAAAAGGCACTGTCATCGTTTCCGGCATCCGCATAGGTAAAATCACTCTTGATAAACGATAGCTCTTTTGCCGTTCCGCTGCCATCATCAAACGACCCGTGCAACTTCATCTCCAGCTGGCTTTTGCCATTTTTGAGATCGGTAACTACGATATTTCCGACATCGTTCAGTTCCACTTTGACGCGCTTTGAGGTCGAACTGTTTCCATAGGCACTTCCGATCTTCTCCAGTAGTGTATCGAGTGTCTCGTCGCTCTCGATCGTAAACTCCTCTTTAAGTGCAGAGCCGTCGTGTCCGGTTCCTGAGAGTTTGAAGTTCACCGCTGCATCACTTCCGGTCAGCTCTTTGAGCGTATCGCTGCCGTTTAGTACTGCACCTGTCTGGCTATTTTTCAGCGCGACGTTGGTTGAAACTGTTTTATGGACACTCTCCTTGCTTCCCAGAAAGAGTGAAACACCGTCGATATTGTACGCCGTACGCACACCTTCGCCGACAATCGTCTCGATCTTACGGTCATTGCCCTGATAGTGCCCGTTCTCATCGATCGGCTTGACAGAGGTAGCCGACCCGGAAAAGAGATACTCCCCGCCTATCTGCGTATTTGCAAGACGCATCATATGCGCTTTTTCCTCTTCAAGCTCTTTGGCGATCGCCTCTCTGTTGTCGCTGTTTACGGCATCGTTCACTGCGGCAATCACCTTACTCTTAAAGGTTCTTAGCGAATCGGTAAAATCCTGTAGGGCATCATCCGTCGCTGTGGTAAAATTTTTTGCTTTGCCCATACGCTTCTGCACATCTTGTAGATCGTTTATCTGAGAATCCAACCGCAGTGTATCATCATAGATACCCGGATCTTCATGACTTTGCTGTATCTTCTTTCCAGAAGAGATCTGTTCTGTGACTTTTTTGAGTTCCTGATTGACCTTTTGCTGATCCGATCTGAAGTTGTTTAAAAGGTATTGACTGGTGACACGCATCGTAAACTCCCGTTTTTCCGTCTTTTGACGGCTTTCATGAAGAAAATATCGTCCAAAAACCACGAATGTGCAATTTTTTTGACGAAATGATCTTTTTTTAAGAAAAAAAGTGTAACATTACCGCTGATTTCAAATTGTAAAGGAAGGTAAAAATGAAGAAAGCTGATTTAATTCAAGCGATTTCCGAGAAAACCGGTCTCTCTAAGAAAGATACTACAACCACTATCGACGCAGCGTTGGAAGTGATTGAAAAAGCGTTGGTGGATGGTAAAACTGTTAGTTTCATCGGATTTGGTACTTTTTCAACTGCCGACAGAGCAGCAAGAACAGCAAGAGTCCCGGGAACGGATAAAGTCGTTGAAGTACCTGCTACCAAAGCAGTAAAATTCAAAGTTGGCAAAAAACTGAAAGAAGCAGTAGCAGCTTCTAAATAATTTATACAAGGTTTGGTCTTTTTTCGTTAAAATACCAAACCTTTTTTACGGTACGCCTGGGTGGTGAAATTGGTAGACACGTCGGATTCAAAATCCGATGGCAGCGATGCCGTGCCGGTTCGAGTCCGGCCCTAGGTACCACTTCAAATCATTCCTCAATCCACACAATACCGACAAACAACCTCTATCATCTTTTTTAAATTTTTTTTGGTTATAATGCCTGCAAAATTTTACAAGGGGTGTCATGCAATCACTATTTTTACGTATATTTCATGCTGATACTGACACCCCTTTTGAGCCTGTAAAAGCGTGTCATTGTAACTGTTTTTTCAGACTTAAAGCGAAGCTAAGACTACACTTACACCACTATATCCCAAGATGTCCCTACTATACGACATTTTATGCGTTCAGGCGTACGGGTGTGCATCCTCCACAACTTATCCTTTCAAAATAACAATCACTAAAACCACTCTGTAAACAAAACTATTTCATGACAACTATGAGATCTGCTCGTCTCGTATGCTGTTATAAGATACATATATAAAGGATAATATACTATGTCACACACCTATATCGTAGGTTTCCCACGTATCGGGGAACAAAGAGAATTAAAAAAAGCGTTAGAGAACTATTGGTCTGGGGAAACAGACTTTAAAGCGGTCAAAGCGGTCGCATCCACACTCAAGGAAAGACACTGGCGCTATCAGCAAGAGGCAGGTATCGAGTTCATCGCATCGAATGACTTTTCATACTATGACAATATGCTCGATACCGCCATCATGCTGGGTGCTATACCCGCACGTTTTCAAGGTTTAGAAGATGAAGCACTCTACTTCTCCATGGCTCGGGGAAACAAAGATGCAGTCGCCATGGAGATGACCAAATGGTTTAATACCAACTACCACTACATCGTCCCGGAACTCTCCCTCAACGATACATATAGCTTAAATGCCGCAAAGATCATCAACGAATACAATGAAGCAAAAGCACTGGGTATCAAGACCAAAATCAACCTCATAGGACCTATCACATTTTTGGGACTCTCAAAACGGGTAGACAGAGGAGATACCTATGAACTCTTTGGCAAGATACTCCCTCTTTATGAAGCATTGCTGGTCGAAATCGCCAAACTAGATGATACTATCATGATAGAGATAGATGAGCCTATTTTCGTAAAAGATGTCGCACCAAATGTGCTTAGCCTCATCAAACCCTGTTACGATACCTTATGTGCTGTATCTGACAATATTCGTATCGTCGTCACCACCTACTTTGAACACTCCTGTGAAGCGACCAGAGTGTTGGTGCATACACCTGTTTGGGGGATAGGGCTTGACTTTCTGTATGGGGAGAAAAATTTCGAAAGTTTGCAAAGCATCGCACATGCAGGCAAAAAACTCATCGCCGGAGTCGTAGATGGTCGAAATATCTGGAAAAATGACATCACTAAAACCACCCAGTTACTAGAGAAAATCGCAAAAACCGTCGATAAAGAAAACATCATCGTATCGAGTTCTTGTTCACTGCTGCATACGCCCTTTACACTCAAGTATGAGGAGAAGATGGATGCAGAGATCAAAAACTGGCTCTCTTACGCGGTTGAGAAACTAGACGAAGTCTCTCTTGTCAGCAAACTCTTTTTTCATGAAACACTCAGTGAAGAGGATAAAAAAGCGCTACAATCTAACAAAGAAGCCAATACTCGCAGAGCAACCTCCACACGTATCCACAATCAGGCAGTACAAAACAGAGTTGCCAACTTCTCCAGGTTAGAGCGTGAAGGTGACTATGAGACACGTATCAAAATCCAAAAGGAGCGTCTGGGGTACAGGGATTTGACTACGACCACTATCGGTTCATTTCCGCAAACACCTGAAGTACGAAAAGCAAGAGCCGACTTTAAAAAAGGCGCTATCTGTTTAGAAGCGTATGAAAAAGAGATGAAAAACTATATCGATGATTGTGTAGCATTTCAGGAGGAGTGTGGATTGGAAGTGCTTGTGCATGGTGAACCTGAGCGTAACGATATGGTCGAGTACTTTGGAGAGCAACTTGAGGGATATGGATTTAGCCAAAACGGTTGGGTGCAGAGTTATGGCAGTCGTTGTGTCAAACCACCCTTTATCTACGGAGATATCAGCCGTCCAAAGCCTATGACAGTCGCGTGGATGACCTATGCACAGTCCAAAACCCAAAAGATCATGAAAGGGATGCTCACAGGACCTGTCACCATACTCAACTGGTCTTTTGTGCGAGATGATATGCCAAGAGCAGATGTCTCTAAACAGATAGCCGTCGCCCTCTGCGATGAAGTAGCGGATTTGCAAAAAGCGGGTATCAAGATGATACAGGTAGATGAAGCTGCCTTCAAAGAGGGGTATCCACTAAGAAGTGAAAATATCCCCGAGTATGAACGCTGGGCGGTAAGGGACTTCAAAATCTCTGTCAGTACCGCATGGAAAGAGACACAGATTCATACCCATATGTGCTACTCCGAGTTCAATGACATCATCCGCACTATCGAGGCGATGGATGCAGATGTGATCTCTATAGAGACAGCACGTTCAGGCAATGAACTGCTCAAAATCTTCAAAGAGGTTGGGTATAAACAAGAGGTGGGACCGGGTGTCTATGACATACACTCTCCACGCATACCAACTGTCGAGGAGATGGTAGAGCAGATCAACCTGCTCTTAGAGGTACTGCCCAAAGAGCAACTCTGGATTAACCCGGACTGTGGTCTGAAAACACGAAAATGGGAAGAGGTAAAACCAAGCCTTATCAATATGGTAAAAGCGGTCAAAGAGGTGCGTGCTACACTAGCAGATTAGATCATGAAGGCTATCGCAATGCTTCTCGCCACACTTTGGCAAAAGCTTCGATAGCCTTCTTTAATCCCTCCTCGCTAAATCCTCCAAAGCCCATACGAATCGCTTCAAACTCTCCACCGCATCGCTCTTTGGCAAAATAGAGTTTGATGCGATTTTCCTCTGCTAGCTCTTTAAACTTTTCCCAGTCAAAAGGCACAGAGGGGTAGATCAGTATCGCCAGTCCCGCACCTTCGGCAAGGATAGTAAAACTCTCTTGGAGGTGGCTTTCTAGCAGGGATTTTAAGAGCTTGTGTTTTCTTTTATTGCGTGTGCGGATTTTTCGTAAGTGTCGCTCCCAATGCCCCTCTTTCATGAACTTCTCCAGCGTCTTTTGCGTCGTAATACTGACTCTGGCAAAGTGTTTGTCGTAGCTATCATGATAGAGAGAAAGAAGCTGTTTTGGCAGCACCATATAGCCCACTCTCAGTGCGGGAGAGAGCGATTTGGCAAATGTTCCCAGATAGACCACACAGTCGGCATTGTCCAGTCCTTGCAAGGCAGGGATAGGACGGTTGTAGTAGGCTAGTTCACTGTCATAGTCATCTTCGATAAGCAAACCTTTTCGCTCTTGGATGATTTTAAGCAGTTTGAGACGATTTGCGATAGGCATAGTGACACCGGTTGGGTACTGGTGGGAGGGTGTGATATAGAGGATTTGGGCGGGGGAGTTTTGCAGTGCTTCGAGTTCCACGCCTTTGTCTCCTACGGGGATTTTGTGAATCTGATAGCCATACTCTTCAAAGACGCGACGGGCGATGTGGTAGCCGGGATTTTCGATGCCGTAGTGGCTGTATCGCTTGCGCACCAGTTTTGCCAAAAGTCCCATCGCATCACTAAAACCCGCACAGATGACAAGCTGTAAAGCATCGCACCTAACACCTCTTGATGCACTAAGATACTTCACTATCTCCTCTCTTAACCCCCTCTCACCCTGTCCATCATGATAGGCACCAAAGTCCACACTCTCATCGATACTTTGGATAAAAAGTCTTTTGTATAGTTTGCGTGGAAAGTCCTCTTTGTAAAGTTGGGCAGGGAAAAAATCATACAGATATGGCATCGGCACTTCTTTTTGGGTGATTTGTTCTCTCTCTTGAAACGGAGCAAAGTGAAAGTCGCTGACATAGTAGCCACTTTTGGGACGACTTTCGATGTATCCTTCCGCAAAAAGTTGTGCATAGGCTGTCTCTACTGTGGTTTTGCTCAGGTTATACTCGGAGGCTACTTTACGGATGGAGGGAAGTTTGTCTCCTACTTTTTTGGTGGATTTTATCTCTGCTTTCATCGCTTCGTAGAGTTGGATATGGAGCGGAGTTTTGCTTTTGGTGTCGAGGAGATACATAAACTGACCTTCTATTTTTTTAAAAATTTGTCTCTTGAAATAAGGACACTTTCCTTTTATAATAACACAAAAAGTGAAAGGATTCATTATGAAGTCTATTTTCAAGATGCAAGATAGAGAGGATATGGAAGCGGTACTATCAGCTGCTTCATACGGTACACTGGCACTATGCCTAGATAACAAACCCTATAGCCTGCCGATAAATTTTGTCAAACTCGAAGATGCTATCTACTTTCATGGTGCCAAAGTAGGACGCAAGATGCGCATCCTACAGGAGAACCGACACGCTGCTTTTTCGGTGGTAGAGCCTTTTTCATTGATAGCGTCCTATTTCTCATCCAAAGAAGCCCTTGCCTGTCCCGCGACACACTTTTTTCGTTCTATCATGATAGAAGGTGAGATAGCGATGGTTGAGGAGTATGAAGAAAAAGCCAAAGCACTTGAGGCTCTGATGCAAAAACTCCAACCCGAAGGTGGCTATAAATCACTCAGTGACAAAGCCTACCAAAAATCCATCACCGCCACCGCACTCTTTAAACTCTCCATCCAAGAGATCAGCGGCAAGGTGAAGCTAGGGCAACACTTGGATAAAGCGCGTTTTGAGATGATCATCACACACCTGAAAATACGCGGTACTCCAGAAGATATTGAGACGGTAAAGATGATGCAAAGGAGTTATCATGATAGTCTATAAGATAGCCGATGTCGGTGATATCGATGCGACACTCACACTGCACGCAAAGTATCAGATAGATAGCATCAAAGAAGAAGATAAAAAAGATGGCTTTGTCACCACAACCTTTAGCAAGGCAGAGCTTACAGCACTCATCGAAAAAGAGCAAGGACTTTTTATCGCCAAAGATGGTGATAGAGTCATAGCGTATGTGATGGCAGCGTCATGGGCATTTTGGTCGCAGTGGGCGATGTTTGCTTTCATGATAGAAGAGTTGCCAACGCTCTCCTACAAAGGACAGAGACTCAACACCCAAAACTCCTACCAGTATGGACCCATCTGCATCGACAAAGAGCTGCGCGGTGGGGCGGTGCTTAGAGAGATATTTTCCTTTTCGCTAAAACATATGGCAAAACGCTATCCCATCCTCGTCACCTTCGTCAATAAGATAAACCCTCGCTCTTACGCAGCACATACGAGAAAACTAGGGCTAGAAGTATTACAGGAATTTTCGTACAATGGCAATGACTACTGGGAGTTAGTGTGTGAGACGAGAAGGTGGAACTGTCACTTAAATAACTAATAAGATGATTCAATGTGCCAAAATGATTCAGAATTACTGCATTGATAAGATTCCGGTTGCTTGCGCCCGGAATCTTTTTTGTAATGCGACTGAGAGTAGGTTCAGAGCAGGATAAATAGGGGCTTAAAATTTATAACCAAGCCGTACAATAGATTTTGTATCTGTTTTATCAAAGCCTATAGGAGGAAGATTGTCATAGTTTAACTCCTCTTCCAGAGTAAAATGCATATTCTCGCTAAGTACGAAGTTCAATCCCAAAAGCAGGGTCGCCTCGTAGTCTTTACCCATATCATCAAAGTTCTCCATTGCACCTGCTTTTATATATAGATTCGAAAATGCATTTA
>QNZT01000133.1 GCA_003978455.1 Sulfurospirillum sp. | reverse complement strand
ACGTTTACAAAATCCGCAGAAGATGCTTAGATTTGTTGCGGAAAATTTTCTGAACAAACCCTATTCGGATATCAGACAGATATTGAAAAAAGGGGATAGTGCATCACTAAGCCTCTCTGAAAAGATTCCCGTCTATGTTCGCTACTACACAAGCTGGGTTAACGAAGATGGGGTCAATTTCCGAAGTGATATCTACGGATATGACAAAATAATGTCCAAATTAATGCATTAAATTTAACTTTTTTAAGCTTAAATCAAGATTTTAGTTTACTTTTTGATGGTTTCGTTTACTATTTTGTGCTACCATTTCCCTTTAATTTTTAAGAAAAGCTCTGTATTCAGGGCAAAAGAGGAGTATTTTTGGATACTGATATAATTAGCGATGCTAAGGGTATGGAAGTTTCAAGAAGAAGTTTTTTAAAGAAAACAGCGGCGCTGGCAACGACCGCTATCGTAACACAAAGTGACCTGTTTGGAAGCACGCAAGAGGCAGATAAGATTCTCAAACTCCGCGCGATCCATCAGGGCAAAGATTATTATGCTGAGTTTTATGAAAAAGATTGCTACAAGATCAGCGGTCTGTTTGAAGTAAACAAAGCATTTATGGACACGAGAGCGCGTGAAATGACGCGTATCGACGTCGATCTTATCGATCTTCTTTATGAAATCAATCTTCACATCGGTATTGATAAAAAGTTCAATATCATCTCAGGCTACAGAAGTCCGCAGACCAACGCGTGGCTCAGACGCCAGCTCGGCGGCAACAACGTAGCGAAAAACAGTTATCACATGAAGGGTATGGCAGTCGATATCAATGTCGAAGGTGTACCTCTGCATAAATTGCGAAATATCGCGATGGGTCTGAAGCGCGGTGGTGTAGGCTACTATCCGAAAAAAGGCTTCATCCACGTAGATGTGGGACCTGTAAGACACTGGAGAAAAGGGTAGTTCTCCCTTTTCATGAAGTGTAACAGCGCTTTTTCAGCGCTGTTCTAAAATATCGTAATCCGCAGGGATCTGATAAGCAAATCGCTTGTCCGAGATATTTGCATTGCTTTTTTGGTGTGTAAAGAGAATCGTGATTCTGTTGTGTAACTCATCTGTATAGGTGATCTTCTCCAGGGTGTCATTTTTCAGTACAATCGTATAACGTGTGTTGTTAAATGTTGTAACATATCTATTCTCACCGATTTTTTTGGCTTGTTTCAGCAGTGTCAGGATATTGGGCACTTTGTCGAGTTTCGCAAAGATCGCTTGTTCGAGTTCCGGTTCGATGATGACGACTTTTCCCCTGCTGTAATAGATCTTTTTATCCACGGGCGAAGTGTAGATCCAGAGTGCCTGATTGTGCTCTTTTTTTGCATAAAGTTTGCCTTTATAGACAATTTTTGAATTTTGGTCGTTAATGATAGTTTGTCTGAAATCGGACTCAAAACTCTTCAATCCGGAGATACCGGAAGCCAAAAGGCTACTGCTTAAAACTGTTAGAAATAAAAATACTCTTTTTTTCAAGTTTTTCCTTATACATATTAAATTTATATTAACATATGTCGATATAGTATGATAAAAAACTTTAGCAAATTAACATTAAATATTTGTTAAAATAAAAATAACTACATATAAAGGATCAAATCCGATGATATCCTCAGTCGTAAGAAAAGTGTTTGGCACAAAAAATGACAAAGTCGTCAAACAGTACCTCAAAAGAGTTCAAAATATCAATGCACTCGAACCAAAATATGAGAAGATGAGCGATGAAGAACTGAAAAATGCTTTTAACCAACTTAGAGAAGCCGTCAACAAAGGGGAAAAGAGTCTCGATGACGTACTCTACGACGCTTTTGCCATCACGAGAGAAGCGAGTAAACGGACTACCGGTATGCGCCATTTTGACGTCCAGATGGTGGGCGGTATGGTGCTTCATGAAGGAAAGATCGCCGAGATGAAGACGGGTGAGGGTAAAACACTCGTCGCGTCGCTGGCGATCGCACTCAATGCCATGACCGGCGAAGGTGTCCATCTGGTCACTGTCAATGACTATCTTGCCAAAAGGGATGCCGAAGATATGGGGCGCATCTACAAGTTTCTGGGCTACACTGTCGGTGTGATCACCAATGATATTCATGATGATGCAGAGCGTAAAGCACAATATGATGCCGATATCACATACGGTACCAACAACGAGTTCGGGTTTGACTACCTGCGTGACAACATGAAGTATGATCTGAGTGAAAAAGTACAGCGTGCACACAACTATGTCATCGTCGATGAAGTGGACTCTATCCTGATCGATGAAGCGAGAACGCCGCTGATCATCTCCGGACCTACCAACAGAACGCTGGAGAATTATCACAAGGCAAATCAGGTTGCCAAACAACTGACACAGGCGACCGAGAAAGATGAAAAAGGCGAAGTGAAGCAGAGCAGCGGTGATTTTATTGTCGATGAGAAGAATCGGACAGTGATTTTGACTGAGGAGGGTATCCGCAAAGCGGAAAAACTATTTGGTGTCGATAATCTCTACAGCCTGGAAAATGCGTCGCTGAGCCACCATCTGGATCAGGCACTCAAAGCGAACTACCTTTTTGAAAAAGATGTTGACTATGTTGTCAAAGACGGCGAAGTGATCATCGTCGATGAGTTTACCGGACGACTCAGCGAAGGACGTCGATACTCCGAAGGGCTACATCAGGCACTTGAAGCCAAAGAGGGTGTGGTGGTACAGGAGGAGTCGCAGACGTTGGCGGATATCACTTTCCAAAACTACTTCAGGATGTACAATAAACTGGCGGGTATGACCGGTACCGCGCAGACAGAGGCGACCGAGTTCGCGCAGATCTACAATCTCGATGTTGTCTCTATTCCGACCAATGTTCCGGTCGCCAGAAAGGATCTCAACGATCTGATCTACAAAAGTGAACGTGAGAAGTTTGAAGCGGTGATCAAAAAGATCAAAGAGCTGCACCAGAAAGGGCAGCCGGTGCTTGTGGGTACAGCTTCTATCGAAAAGAGTGAACTGCTTCATGAGATGATGACACAGGAGAAGATCCCCCACAGTGTGCTCAATGCAAAACATCATGAGAGCGAAGCGCTGATCATCACCGATGCGGGGCGCAAAGGTGCAGTAACCGTCGCGACCAATATGGCGGGGCGTGGTGTCGATATCAAGATCGATGATGAAGTGCGCGAACTGGGCGGTCTCTATATCATCGGTACAGAGCGTCACGAGTCGCGCCGTATCGACAACCAGCTCAGGGGACGTTCCGGTCGTCAGGGTGATCCGGGAGTGAGTCAGTTTTACCTGAGTCTCGAAGATAACCTGTTGCGGATTTTCGGAAGTGACAAGATCAAAAATATCATGGAGCGTCTGGGTATCGAAGAGGGTGAGCATATCGAGTCGGGTATGGTGACGCGTGCGGTGGAAAATGCGCAGAAAAAAGTGGAGACGATGCACTACGAATCGCGAAAACATATCCTCGAGTATGATGATATCGCCAACGAACAGCGTAAAGTGATCTACACCTACCGCAACGAACTGCTCGATCCCGACTATGACCTTACCGAAAAGATCAGGCAAAACCGCGCGGAGTATGTCGAAAATCTGGTAGAGCGGGCAGGTATCTACCCCGGTATGCCGGAAGAGGATTTCGATCTGGATAAACTCATCTCTCTGCTCAAAGAGGAGGTGCTGATCGAGTTTGAAAAGAGTGATTTTGAAGGTCTCGATGCCGAAGGAGTTGTCAATAAGATCATCGAAGTACTGGAGATGATGTATGATCAGAAGATGAGTGTCGTCGATGAGAAACAGAGACGCGACATCGAAAAACTGATCTATTTGCAGACGGTGGACAACCTCTGGAGAGAGCACCTCTATCAGATGGATACGCTCAAAACCGGTATCGGGCTGAGAGGATACAACCAGAAAGATCCGCTCACAGAGTATAAAAAAGAGAGTTACGAGATGTTTGTGGATCTGATCAAACGTATCAAATACGATACGATCAAAATGCTGCAAAATATCCAGCTCAGAGACCAGAGTGAAGAGCAGGCACGCCAGGAAGCGATGGAGAAGATGCTTCATGAACTCGAAAATGCCGCGGAAGAGGCGACGATGAACAAAGAGAGCGTCCTCGAACCGCAAAACAGCGAACATGAGCGGGTACCGCATATCGGCGGCAAAAAGATTGCCAGAAACGATCCATGTCCATGCGGCAGTGGCAAGAAGTATAAAAACTGTTGCGGAAAGAGTGGCCCTAAAAAAGGGCTTTTAGCGAAATAAGGTCGAAGGGAACATTTGAACTCCGGAAAACTCGTCTTTTATCTTGTCAAAAAGTATCTGCGCTTCGATAAAAGCCAGCCTTTTATCACGATCAGCGCGATACTTGCCTTTTTGGGTGTCTCTGTGGGATTGATGGTATTGATCATCGCTATGGCTATCATGAATGGAACATCCAAAGAGTTTCAGGAAAAGATATCTACCATGAGTTATCCTATCACCATTTTACCCCGCCAAAGCAAGGGTGTGGACAGATATGCGCTCTACGCGCTTCAGAAAAAATTTCCCGAACTTGTGCTAAGCCCCTATCTCAATACGCAGGCGATCATCAAAGAGGGTGAGCGGATGGAGGGGGCGGTCGTTTTCGGTGTCGATTTTGAAGCCGAAGCGAAGATCAACCATATCGTTGCCGAAGCGGTGAAAGAGAAAGATCTCTCTACCTTTGATATGATCACGGGCGAGGGGATCGCAGATACTTTCATGATGGAACCGGGCAAAAAAGTGACGCTGATTTTCACGCAGACACAGCCCGGAGGATTTTCTCTGATGCCTGTCATGAAACGGTTTCGCTACAAAGGCAGTTTCAAATCCGGTATGCAGGCGTATGATAACGCATATGTCTATACCACACTCAAAGCGATGTCCAAAATCATGAAAGTGAGCAATGATAAATATGACGGCATCCATGTCAGCTGTGATAAACCTATGGAGAAGATCAAAGAGATCAAAGCGTTTTTGCCGCCCTATCTGGTCGCGATAGGGTGGTGGCAGCAAAACGGCAATCTCTTTTCCGCGATGGCGATGGAGAAAAAAGCACTCTTTATCGTTTTGATGTTGATCATCCTGGTTGCATCGCTCAATATCATCAGTTCACTGCTGATGACTGTCATGAACAGACGGCGGGAGATAGCCCTGCTGCTCTCACTGGGTGCAAGCAAAAACGAGATCAAAAAAGCCTTTTTCTGGCTCGGTACGGTGATCGGTGGTACGGGGATACTGTTTGGTACATTTTTGGGGCTTGCGGGACTCTATATCCTTGGGCATTTCGATATCGTCACGCTCCCCGCAGATGTCTACGGCACCAGTAAACTGCCGTTGGATCTCTCGCCTGTCGATTTTGCTTCTATCATCATCGGTGCGATTTTGATAGTCCTGCTTTCCGCTTTCTACCCATCCAAAAAAGCGACGGAGATCGATGTACTCTCTACACTGCGCAACGAGTAGATTATAGTGATGGTTTCAGACAAGTGCTGTTTAAGATGAAAAATATTTAACTTCTCTTTTTAACCAAGTTTAAATTGGTTTTACTGTAAAATTACTAATGTATATATTCCATTTAAGGAGGGAATTATGAATATGAGCGTCGTCGGAAGACAATTTGAATTAACTGATGCTATCAAGGAACATATCCAAAGCGCAGTGGAGTCTTTGAAGAAATTCAATCTCGATATTATTTCAACAAGAGTTGTGGTTTCTGCAGATGAAAAAAACGGTAAAAAAGGCTATACTGTCGAGTTTACTATCAACCTTCCTCAGAAAAATACCGTTGTGATAAAACAGAAAGATAAAGATGTTTATGCCGCTATCGACCTTGCGGTGGATCGTGCGCAAAAGGTACTCAGACGCCATCATGACAAGCTGACAGACCACAGAGTGACCAGACCGAGTGAAATCGCAAATGTAAATATCGAAGAGATTGTCGATGCGGATATTCATGAAGAAGATGTAGATGAAATCGTTCCGATGGAGCTGGATCTCTATAAACCGATGGAGATCGAAGAAGCGCTTCAGCTGCTCAAAGAGAGCAACAAACAGTTTCTGATTTTTATCGATAAAGATGATAAAACACGTGTCCTTTTCAAGCGAAAAGACAATAAATTCGGATTATATTAATTATAAACCTTAAAGAATCGGTGCGCTCTCGCGCCGATTCTGACTAAACAGATCTTTCTCCACCAAATCCTTCTCTATCATCTCGTCTAAAACGCCTTGTGCTTCTACCCGCTCCTAACCCTTTTTGCGCTAAAATAATCTCTAATTTTCACACGAAAGGTTCTCTTTGAAAACTGTAACTGTAGCACACTCCCCGGATGCCGATGATATTTTTATGTTTTATGCGATCAAGTTTGGCTGGGTGGGACTTGATGATGTGCAGTTTGACAACCTTGCACTCGATATCGAAACACTCAACGAAAAAGCGCTTGAAAATATCTACGATATCACAGCCATCAGCTTCGGACTCTACCCGCTGATCAAAGATGAATACGCACTGCTGAGAACCGCGGTGAGTTTCGGAGAGGGGTACGGTCCCAAACTGATCAAAAAAAAGGGTGTGAAACTCAAACGAAACTTCAAAGTGGCACTCAGCGGAAAATATACGACCAATGCGCTGCTGTTTCGTATCTACTATCCCGATGCCCGGATCGTCTATAAAAACTTTCTGGAGATCGAAGATGCGGTCAAGAGCGGTGAAGTCGATGCGGGTGTGTTGATTCATGAAAGTATTCTCACTTTTGACGATACGCTGGAAGTGGAAAAAGAGCTGTGGGATATCTGGCAAGAGCTAAGCGGCGGCGATCTTCCACTGCCGCTGGGCGGTATGGCAGTGCGGCGTTCGATCCCTATCACCAGAGCGATTGAATATGAAGAGGTGCTGACCAAAGCGGTCGAAGTAGCGCATAAAAACAGAAAACTCCTTTCACAGATGCTGTTGCAAAGAGACTTGATTCGCGTCGATGCCGAAAAACTCGACAAATACCTCGACCTCTATGCAAACGATCAGTCGATTACCATGAGCGACAAACAGTTGGATGCTATCGACAAACTTTTTGCACTTGGATATGAACATGGATTTTATCCGTCACTTGTCAAAGTGCGTGATTATCTGGTGCCGGTAGAGTACAAAGAGTTTAGATTTGCGTAAAAAGTCATCTTTTATCCATCATATATAAATATATTTTTTCATTTGTCGATCTATCGAAAAAGGTATCTCCGTTGATTTTGGTTTTAGAGAGAGCCTAAAATCTAAGATAGAAGAAGATTTATGAAAATAATGAAATCGGGTTATGTATTGGAGCAGGAGTATTCTCAGGCTAAGGTCAGGTTAGTGCTGGTGCTTGGTGTTCTCTTCTATTTTACCATAATCAATTACCAGGAAAAAGCTGTCTGGATTGCAAGCGGATATTGGGTTTATAGTTTGCTTGTGATGTATCACATCAAAAAAACCCAAAAAGCATCTGTCTTGCGACGTACTTTCAATATCATAGGAGATATCGGTGCCATCGCTTTAGCCATGCGTTATAGTGACTCAAATGCTGTTATTATGTATCCTGCACTGCTTTGGATCATCATAGGTAACGGTATGAGATTTGGTGTCAAATCTCTATTGGTATCATTGGCTGTTGCTGAAATAGCGTATGCCTACGTACTTGTATCGAGTTCTTATTGGCTGACACAAAAAGGCGTTGTTTACTCCCTTATCATCGGTGTTGCGGCTATTAGCCTTTTTTACATCTTATTAGTTAAAAAACTTCATGATGCAAATGATATTTTAGAAGAAAAAGTTGCACAAAGAGCAGCCAAGATAGAGTATATGTATCTGCATGATAGTTTAACGGGGTTGAAAAACAGAGCCGCTCTGATTGCTGAATTACAAAAAAGTAAATATGCCGGACTGATATTGATCGATATTGATAATTTTCACAATTACAATGAATTGTACGGTATGAAGATCGGAAACGATGTACTCAAAGGTGTTGCTTCGTGGCTGAAACAATCTAGTCTGGGTAAACGGTATGAAGTGTACCGTATCCATGCAGATCGGTTTATCCTAAGAAGCAGAGACGCCAATATTGATCCGGATACAATAGAAAAAGATATCAAAGAGCTTATCGGTCTATTTAAAAATTTAAAAATAACCATTGAAACATTAGATGAAGTGTTGGACATAGACGCTACCATCGGGTCGGCGCTGGGTGATGAACAAGTACTGAAAATGGTGGAGATGGCATTAAAACACGCAAAAACGACAAGAAAGCAATATATCATATACAGCGACCATATTGATGATACCTCCTATTCACAAGAGCTGCTGATATGGAAAAAGAAGATTAAAGAAGCACTGGAGCATAACAATATAGTGCCTGTTTATCAAGCGATTGTAAATAGTGACAATGAGATATTGAAATATGAATCGCTTATGCGACTGAGAGAACTTCATGAAGATAAAGAGAAATTGATTTCGCCGTTTTTCTTTTTGGATATCGCTATCAAGAGTAAGATTTATCCTCGATTGACACTTGCGATGATCGAAAAAACATTTAGAGATATGAAAAAAAACGGAAATAAATTTTCTATAAATCTTACTTTTGATGATATGATAAACAGTTATATCGTGGATGCGCTACGCAGTCAAATCAAAAAATATGACATAGGAAAACAGATCACTTTTGAGATAGTAGAGAGTGAAAATATAGATGACTTTGCATATGCAAAAAAGTTTGTCCAGGAATTTAAAGAGTTGGGTGTAGAGGTGGCGATAGACGATTTTGGAACAGGTTATTCAAATTTTACCCATATTTTGGAGCTGGAACCCGACTATTTGAAGATTGACGGTTCACTGATCAAAAATATTGCACATGATCAAAAATCGTATGAGTTGGTAAAGTCAATCGTAACTTTTTCTAAATCTCTCGGTATTCAGACGATAGCAGAGTTTGTCGCATCAAAAGAGATTTTTGATATATGCAGGGATTTAGGGGTAGATCATTTTCAAGGTTACTACTTCTCAGAGCCTCTTGTCTACAACGCATTACAGGAGTATGAGCTTAAGAGAAGATCAGATGAACTGATCTCTGTTTCATGATGGCATGGATGGTGTGTTTACACCAACACCACGCATAAACTTTTAGGTCCATGTGCGCCGATCACCAGAGCTTGTTCGATATCTGCTGTTTTGGATGGTCCGGAGATAAATATACCAAATGCACTCTTTGCCAACTCTATCTGTGCATACGCCTGATGCATATTGTACACGATGCGGTTTTTATTCAAAACGATGACGATATGCTCCGCGATAAAGTACAAAGCACGGTGTCTGTTTTGGTCGTTTTCTACCCAGATCGCGCCGTTTTCAGCTACGCCGAATCTGCCCTCAAAGATAGCCAGATCAAGATCTTTTAGTTCATGAGGTGTTTTTATCTCTTGCAGATTGACATTCGCCAGAGTGCTGCGGGGCAGTAAGGAGGCTATCTTTTTTGCGTCACTGTATTGATTTTTGATCAACGCTTCAAAATCTTCTCTGCTGCTCTCCAGAAAACACGCACCCACGGCAGTAAGCGTATCTTGAAACTGTTTGATCTTCTCCTCATAGGTGATGCCGAAGTCATTGGTATCGGGCAGAGGAATGTTTGTATCATATTCCGATCTGATCTTTTGCAGTATCTGCTCTTTAGCGCTTTTGGACATCTTTCTCCTTTTGGTACAATTCTTTGAAACTATGTTTGGGGATCTCAGGCATCTGTCTGTATCTTGCCCATATGTTTTTACGGTGGTAGAGGATCGATTTTGGAAGTTTCGGCAGGACAAATCGCATGACTTTACCGGTAAATGTAAAAATCTTTGGATGTTGCATCAGTTTTGCTGCTGTTTTGAGTATCACCCTTTTGTGTTTCATGGTATCTGTTTGCAGGCTCTTTTGCCGTTGTGCGTAGAGTTGATGATCCAGATCGATTTTCACCGGACAGATATTGCGACATGAACCGCAAAGGGTACAAGCGAAAGGCAGATCCGCGTAAGTGTCCGGTTTTTTAAGCGATCCGAGTACCGAACCGATGGGACCGGGTACGGTGGCGTTATAGCTATGTCCGCCGCTCAGACGATAGACCGGACAAGTATTAAGGCACGCCCCACAACGGATGCACTTCAGTGAATTGCGAAAATCAGTTCTTCCCAATTGTTGACTTCTTCCGTTATCGACGATAATGATGTGCATTTCGCCTTTCGGTTTGGGGCGATGAAAATGAGAAGTGAAAACAGAAATCTGCTGACCGGTAGCATTTCGAGCCAGCAATCGGGTGAATACCCCTAAGTGTTCTGCTTTGGGGATTACCTTTTCTATACCCATTGAGTGAATTTGGATAGGGGACAAGTGGACGCCCATATTTGCGTTGCCTTCATTGGTGACTGTTACGACTCCTCCTGTCTCGGCGATGGCAAAATTGACACCGGTCAAGGCGGCTTGGCTGTTGAGGAATTTTTGACGCAGATG
>QNZT01000172.1 GCA_003978455.1 Sulfurospirillum sp. | reverse complement strand
TGAGTCATCATAGTTGGGAACAAAATCAACCGTATCTTTGTCGATATCCCGTAGTAGCTCTTCTGAGAGTGTCGTCATCCTCGCTTCGGTATAACGCATTGCAGCCGGATTGTCGCCGTCCACCGAACCGAAGTTACCCTGACCGTCGATCAGAGGGATACGCATCGAAAAGGGCTGTGCCATACGTACAAGTGCATCGTAAACTGCATTGTCTCCGTGAGGGTGGTATTTACCGATCGTATCACCGACGATTCTCGCCGATTTCTTGTAGGGAGCACGTGAACTGAGGTTCAGTTCGTTCATCGCATAGAGGATTCTTCTGTGAACTGGTTTGAGACCATCTCTGGCATCGGGCAAAGCACGCCCGATAATCACACTCATCGAGTAGTCGAGATAACTCGCCTTGATCGAATCCTCAATGTTTATATTTTCTATGTTTTCATCATTGTCAAAAAGGTTGTCTGCCATAGGTTTTACCTTATTTTAAGTAAATTTAGATATTTTATCGAATTACGACTTATAGCTCTCTGGCATCCGCCAGAGTTACCGCAAACAAGGGCTTTGCGCCACATTTTAATATTTCATTTTTAGCTTCGTTTATGGTCGTTCCGGTAGTGATAATATCGTCCACCAAAATCACATTTTCATTTCTTTTTCCACTGTACATAAAGTCTCTTGGATTTGTCTGGCGATAGTGTAAAGTTTTTGCAGAATAACTGACATCATTTTGTGCACGCAACGATCCATAGTATGGCTGGAGATATTTTGAAGCCAAAACATTTGCCAAAATCGCTGTATGCGCATATCCACTTTTGGGTATATCATCCACAGGTATTATATCTACAGCAACATCGAAATCAAAACGCTCTTTAAATGCTTGCATCGCATTTTTAGCAAGTATCCTATAGACAGCCGCACCGATGTGGGTATGCTTCGTTTTTAGCAAAACAGCAATATCTCCGTAGCGATAAAAGCTGTAAACCTTAAATCCATCATGAAGTACTCTTATTGTCTGATACGGCTGTAGAAAAAGTTTCTGACACGAATTACAGATTACGGTAAAAGAGAAGTTCTGACACAATAAGCAACGCATAAGTAGATTGTAGCAGATGAGAGGGTGAAAGTAAAGGAGAAAATGTTCTAGAAAGATTTTAAGTTGGAGAGAGCAGTCGTGCTCTCTCCTATTTATACCTGGAAGTACAAATTAATGAACAATTGTTCTACATCTAACAACTTTCCATTTCAGTACAGGATCTGCAACTTTGATTTTTTTCGTTACAGTTTTGTATACCGGTGGAACTGGAATTGTTTTTGTCTGTGCAGGCTGAACAATAGTTTTAACTCTAATTGTTTTATACACAGCAGGGATAGGAATTGTTTTTGTTGATGCTGGTCTGGCAACAACTCTTTTTGTGATTGTTTTATAGACTGCTGGAACAGGAATAGATTTGGTAGTTGCAGGTTTTACAAGCACTTTTTTAGTGATAGTTTTATATACAGGCGGTGTCTCAACAAGACACATGATTTCACCGGTATTACCATCCAATTTCTCCGTCAGACCTCTACCTTTTTTCCATGTTGTCATAGCAGGTTTTACAAGAATCTTCTCTGTAACTGTTTTGTAAACAGCAGGTACAGTAACGAGTTTTTCGCTAGCAGGTTTTACAAGAATCTTCTCTGTAACTGTTTTATATACAGGAGGTACAGAAACGATTTTTTCACTTGCCTCTTTGACAAGTACTTTCTGAGTTTTCCAGCCATATTTCGCAGGGATAACGACAACTTTCTCACCAGGCTCTCTGACAAGTACTTTCTCAGTTTTGATCTGATACTTCGCAGGAGTCAGTACTCTTGCATAACATTTACCTGGTTCTGGGTTTGGCGGATAGAGCTCATTTGGTCCCTGAACTGTTTTAGTAACTGTTACAACTTTTGCAGACTTTGCTCTCGCTTCAGCCAGTTCAGCCTGCAATGATTTGATCTCAGCATCTCTGTTGTCTACTTTCGCAATTTTTGCGACAGGTGTATTGCAGACCTTTTTCTCTGCACAGCCACTCAGTGCAAGCGCGGCTACCGCAGCTAACACAATGGAACTTTTTGTAAAAATTCTCATTTTCACTCCTTTTTTGATTTAATGCGCAACCATTTTAACTAACAAAAACTTTAAAGAGTATAAATTATATAACATCTGTATAAAAAAATTTCATATGTTGTCGTTATAGTTTGTAAACACTCATATTGAATTTGATAGAAATATCATTGCCACGTGCTTCAAGTTTGATAGGAAAATTGATCTTGACAACGTTGTCCATTTGATTGACAGCTGCTATAAACTGATAAAATTTCACCGGAGTATGGGCACTGAAATCAGCAGTGAATTCATATATATGCAAACCGCTTTCACTCTTTTTGACATCTTTTTGTATCAGCTTAACATTTTGAAAATATTTTTTGGATACTTCTAAAAATCTCTTTTCATCAAACGGAACTTTGAAAGCATCCAGTGCTGCTGCATATTTTTTGTTCAGTTTCTCTAATCGCGTATGTAATGTTTTCTCTCTCTGCGAAAGTTTTTTCTCTTGTGCAAGCTGTTGATAATATTCCGCTTTTTTATGTTTGAACTCTTTGATCGAAGGAATCACAAATAAAAAAACAAAAGCCATAACGATCACAAGAAATGCGAACATAAAGATAACAAACTTTACTGTTTTATTGTCTGCTTTCATTTCTATCCTCTGCTATCTCCTCATTTGCTATGGTGCTGTAAGACTCAAAAACCATTCTACCTTTCTTGTCTTTTGTGAACTTTACATCTGTTTTCGTAAAAATCGATTTTAAAGGAGGTTCCAGCAACAGTGTATATGAAGCTTTGGAATCCGTATATCCTTTCAGATAGAGACTCTTTTTCTCCATCACCACTTTTGTGAGTGTGATCTGATCAGGAATCAAATCAAACATATTTTGGATACTCTCTTTCAAAACAGCGTTTGCTTTTTTAACCTCTTGCACAAGTTCTCCCTGCATCTTGACCATCATCACTTTTTTCTGCAAATGCGTCACGTTTTTTTCTGCTGTACTGTTTTGCTGATGTAAGTTGTCAAGCATCTTGATATAGAACGAAGACTTGTGATGGATCAAAATACCAAATATAATAAGCCCCAGTGCGATCAGGATAATAAAACCGAGCCATAACGAACTCATCTTGTCAAGTAGTCTTTTTTTCCTCGGTTCTATAAAACTACGATTACGCACGCCCTGTCTCCTGTTCGATGAGTGCGATCAATTCATCCTCTATATTGATCTTACGAATACTAATATCCACAAGCAGCTGCTCTTTAAGATAATGCACAATATCCTCGTTCAATGATGTTGTATCATAGATTTTTACATACGTTACAAAATCACTTTTGTATAAGTCGTTTTCGTAAAATTCACGTAACGATGCATCAAAATATTTTACCAATCTTAAGTCTTGTCCAAATAATTTTAGCTTTATAGTATCATTTTCATCCTGTGCACTACTTTTAACTTCCGTATCGATCGTTGCATTTTCCAGGATTTCCGCTATCTCATCAGACTCTTCGAGTTCCATATCAAGATCGATCTCGTCAAAGGTGTCATCTTCATCGATTATCTCTTCCGTAAAATCTGTATTGAGCAGATCCTCCTCTTTGGCGATATTGATAAAAGTGCCATACAGCAATGTCTCTTTGTCAAAAATCATAATAGTAATCGAATTATGGCTTGTCAGCATATGCAGCACAATCCCCTCACGACGTGACTCGTGTTTACGCAGATTGTCCAGCATCAAAAACGGAGAAAATATAAAATCGAGTCCGGTTTCAGAAAAAATCTTTTCCGCCCACCTGATATCTATATTTGATGCGTATATAGAATATTTCCGGTCGATACAGATCACTTTGACATGATCATACTCTATATGAAACTTTTCATATGCGAACTTTGCACAAGAGGGTACAACACCCTGCCCGTGCGAATTTAAAAAAAGTGCGATATATGTCTGTTCAACCTCTTCTTGCAAACTTTGCAAAAAAACAATCACCTCTTTGGACAACTTCTCTTTGGAAGGGATCGTAAACTGTTTCTCTTCTTCATGAATTGTTTGTGCATTTTTTACTTTTTTGATTTTTACAACGCAGGAGGTTTCATGTACAATCACACCGACATACTGCATCGTCAAATGTTTTTTAATGACGTTCAGAAGACCCATCTGACTCTCCGCATAAAGGATGTGCATTTTGGTAGTGACGCATTTTTGCACTACTGTTTAGTTTTGTATAGATTTGCGTTGTCTCAAGCGATGTATGCCCCAGTAAAGCCGACACATCCGTGATGCGCGCACCTTGATTGAGCAGATCGGAAGCGAAAGCATGGCGTAACTGATGAGGTGTCACTTTGAGCCCTTTTTTTTGAAAAATCTTTCCAATTCTATAACGAATCTGATTTTCACTCATCTTTGTACCCGATTTTTCAAACAGATATTCATGCGGCATTGCCTCCTGAAGATAGAGATCCAGCTCTTTGCGAATATTCGACAACAGCGGTAGTTCCCGGATTTTATCACCTTTTCCATTAATCCTCACCCATCCACCGCCGATATCGCATAACTTCAACTGGGCAACTTCTGAAATCCTTAGACCAAGTCCATAAACCATCTGTAGCAATATGCGCTCCTGCCTGTTGCACTCTTGCAATACCTCAAATATATAATGCGTCGCAACCGGTTTGGGCAGTGTTCTGGCGATTTTGATGGTTTCGTCGTGCCGCAGGCGAATCTCTTCCCCCTGCTCTTTCATGTACGAGATAAAAGATTTGAAAATAGAAATTTTTTTATAAATAGTCCTCTTCTTTTTGCCTGTCAGAAAAAGTCTGTAAGGCATCAGATCGACTATCGTCTCACCCTCCTCCGATACGATTTCCACAAAATCCAGTGCTTCATAAAGATTAAGTCTGTAAGTCTTGATAGTGAGCGGACTGTAACTGAGGTTTTGATCCAGATACTCCAGAAACGTTTCAGCGCAGGTTCTGAAATAACTTTTCATGAATCATTTTAAACTTCTTGTACCGTTTGATGCACTCGGCGTACAGCTCTTTGTCCGTCAAAACAGTAGGGTTGAGCTTGTGGAACTTCTCCATCATGATCTCTGTAATCATCTTGATTTTCAATTTGTCACGGTTGGTAAAATCGGGCTTATTTGTCAACACCTCAAGCTTTTGCAGATATTTGTCCGCTTCCTGCACATAGTCAGCCATCTCTGCCGAAATCTTACTCTGTGACAGAATCGAAAATGCCATCTTGTTATAAGGATCGATATCAAACGCCTTTTTGGCAAGCTCTCTCGCAGCTTCATAATCCCCCATAAAATACTTCATACGCGCTTCCATGGAGTATTTATAAGAGTCATTAAATCCGAAGAAAAAAAGCAGCATACCGACAACAAAAAGTGTCAAAGTCGTAAAAATAGTTTTAAACATAACTTTCCAGACGCTCCTTTATAAGTTCTTTCGCCTTCTCTTTCTCCATATCCGTCACATAAAAAGGTTCACTGGCATAAAAATCCAGCGTAGAAAAAGGCTTCGGTATGACAAATTTATCCCAGCTTTTCAGCTGCCAGAACCGCGACGCTGTGTATCGATAGACAACGATAGGCAACCTCTTTTTTTGAGCGATAGCCACAATCCCATCCGCGATCGAGTGCCGCGGACCTCTCGGACCATCCGGTGTGATCGCCAGCCCGATACCCTGATCGATCAGACGAAAACTCTCTTTCAACGCTTTCACAGCCCCTTTGGAACTGCTCCCGCGCACAAAATCGAACCCGAAAAAAGAGGCTGCCCTGGCGATCAGTTCTCCGTCAAAATGCTCACTGATCATCAAAGCATATTTTTGGTCCTTCATGAACTTCCGATATATAAAAGGGTTCATCAATATCTCACCATGCCAGAAAGCGACCAGTGCCGGCGTCGGCGGTTTGGAAGCCGGAAGATGAAATCGCTTTGTGCAACTGGCATACAAGAGACGGATGATACCGTACACCAGCGGCGGAGCGATCAAAAGCAAAATCTTCCGTTTATACCTCTTGCTGAACAACTTCCCCATAAAGCACCATCCTTTTAGGGTTATCGATCTTTACGGGAACTGTTTTACCAAGCAACTCTTCACTGCCCTGTACCTGAACCATAAAGTTATTGTCACTTCTCCCTGCCACTGCACCACCGCTGCGAAGCTCTTCGAAATAGACATCAAACACTTTGCCCATCTGTGCCGCGGCAATCTCATCGAGTATCTCCGTCTGACGATCCTGCAATCGCTTCAGTCGTTTTGAAGCCACCTCCGGATCAACAGGCGTCATCTCGGCTGCTTTGGTCAGAGGTCGCGGAGAGTATTTGAAGCTGAACATCTGCTCAAACCGCACCTGATCGATGACATCCATCGTCTCTTCAAAATCCTCCTCCGTCTCACCCGGAAATGCTACGATGATATCTGTACTGATATGCACATCGGGTACCATGTCACGCAGTTTGAAAGCACGATCCAAAAACCACTCTTTGCTGTAACCGCGCTTCATTTCATGCAATATCTTTGTCGAACCGCTCTGTAACGGCATATGCATCGATTTACACACTTTCGGATTGGATGCGAAAACTTGCAGAAACTTGTCATCCATATGCAGCGGATGAGGAGAGGTAAACCGTATCCGCTCGACCTCTTCCACATCACTGACCATATTTAGCAAATCGCTGAAGTCGATCCCTTTACGCCCGTCACTGAACTTTCTGCCGTAGTTATTGACATTTTGCCCCAGTAGCATGATCTCCTTCGCACCGCTTCGGGCGGCTTTGGTCACTTCCTGCACGATCAACTCCGGGGGAATGGAGATCTCATCACCTCTGGTTGCCGGTACGATACAGTAGGTACACTGTTTGTCACAACCTATGGAGATGTTGATCAGCGCTTTATGCGGCGTATTTCGAAAGTCACTGAAGGCGTATGTACTCTCATCAAAATCGATATCGACCTCTACCGCCCCCCGTTCATGAAGTACACTGGTGATTTTGGAAACATTTCTCGCACCCAGTACAAAATCAACATAAGGGGCACGTTTGATGATCTCTTCTCCGAGGTGACTGGCGGTACAGCCGCAGACACCTATCTTCGCACCTCTCTTTTTCTTTTTGTTAAAGTGCCCTATTTCAGAAAAGAGTTTCTGCACAGGTTTTTCACGAACACTACAGGTGTTGATCAAAATCAGATCGGCATCTTCATAACTGCCGGTCAGTTCATAATCCTCTTTTGTGCTAAGTTCCGCGATTATATGCTCACTATCACGAACGTTCATCGCACATCCGAGTGTTTCGATAAAAAGTTTTTTACCCAAAATCAGACTCTATAAGATGTGCACTTCATACAGATAGTCATTTTCATCGAGACCGAACCGAACCTCTTTAAAATAGACACTGTAGCCTTCATCCTCAAAATGCTCTATAACCGCTTTCATATCTTTATGGGGATTGTCATGGTCAAAATAGAAGATCTTCTGTCCGTTGTTTTTTGCAAGTTCTTTTTCCATCTCTTCAAGAGTGATCGTTTTTTGCTTAGCAGTTTTCGTTTGCTTTGCCAATTTCAATGTCATCAACATTCCTAATCTATTTTTTTATGTAATCATAGAGTATAGCACTATTTGGTTAAATAACTGATAAATGGTATCTTAAGGAGTTCCCGGCTATAATAAATTTAACTACGTTAACCGGCTGCTACACACCGTTTCAAATCATAAAATCAAATCACATAACTATAAGGAGCAAAGCAGAGTGGAAAAGATCATCAATATAATAGAGTCTATTGCTCATGAAAAAGGGCTGAGGATGAGCGAAGCCAAAGAGGCTGTCTCGACCGCACTGATACGCACAGCACAGAAAGTTTTCGGCGAAGAGTATGACTATACTGTAAACATCGACGAAAAGACCAAAGAGTTAAATCTCTTTCAAAAGGTGCTGGTCGTTGCCGACGACGATGAGAGACTCGAAGAAAATAGCGAAGAGGGTGAAAAATATATCGCTATCAGCGACGCCAAAGAGGCGGATGCGGATCTGGAAGTCGGTGATGAGATCACATACCAGCTTTCACTCGACAATATGGGAAGAACTGCGGCTGCCATCCTCTACAGAGAGCTTGAGTATCACATCCAGCGTCTGCTCGAACAAAATATCTTTGAAAAGTACAAAGAGAAGATCGGAGAGCTGATCAGTGCCCCTGTTACCCGCGTGGACAACAACGAAAATACCTACCTCGAATACCGCGAAGTCCAGGCGATACTTCCTATGAAAAGCCGTATCAAAGGGGAAAAATTCAAAACCGGAGATACCGTCAGAGCAGTCATCCGCCGTGTCTATATAGACAAAAAGATGGGTATGCAGATCGAAGTCTCCAGAACAACCCCGAAATTTTTGGAAAAACTGCTCGAACTTCAAGTTCCGGAGATCAAAGATGGTATGGTTGAGATACATGCCAGTGCAAGGATTCCCGGTGAACGCGCAAAGATCGCCCTCTCGGCACTCACACCGAATGTAGATCCAGTCGGTGCCACTGTCGGAACAAAAGGCGTACGGATCAATGCCGTCAGCCAGGAACTTCATGGAGAAAATATCGACTGTATCGAATACAGCACTATCCCGGAAAAGTTCATCGCCAGAGCTATGTCACCTGCCATCATCTCCGCAGTACGTATAGAGGGTGAAAAAGCGATCGTCACCCTCCCCGCAGATCAAAAATCCAAAGCGATAGGCAAAAGCGGTATCAACATCCGCCTCGCATCGATGCTGACGGGCTATGAAATCGAACTCGCAGAGCTTGGAGGAACAACATCCGCCACTTCAGATGAGACAGGAACAGAAGAAACTACAAACAATCCGGATGCACTGAAAGCCCTGTTTGGAGAATAACCTTAGCACATATACGAGAAATTAATACCTTCTGATTATTTAGATTTATAATAAAATAGCTATAATTTTAAGGAATCTTTATAAGGAGGTATTATCATGAAAGATATCAGGCAAAAAAGTGTTGTTGCCCTCTCGATTTTTGCAGCTATTGCATTATTTGTTTCAAAATGCAGCGGAGATCATGAGGAACAGACAGTCTACACTTACCAAAAAGACCATAGTGTCAAAAACGTCACCCACCTCGATGAGGGTGCTGTCAACCCGAAAACAATCTATCTCAAACACGGAGGAGCTGAAACCGTCGCCACGAATGAGGAAAAGCCCTCATCCTCAAGCACACAGCACAAAGCGGAAGTGAAACATGAAGTACAAAACGTAGTTCAAACTTCGCATTCTTCAGCCGATGAACTCGAAAAACTTCAAGCTGACAAAGAAGCTTTAACACAGCAACTAAATCAGAAAGTGACACAGATTGGCTCAGAAAATCAAAAACAACAGGAGGCACAAGAAGAGATAGCCCGGCTTAAACTGAAAATCACAGGACTTACGCAAAAGATACAAAGCCTCTCTCAGCAGCTTACCCAAACACTCAACCAAAAAACGGAGCAAATCCGACTACTTCAAACAGAAAAAAGCAAACTTACAAGTGAAGAAGCCCTGCTTGCAAAAGATAAACAGGCTGCTTTGCAAGCCTCTCTTGAGATGAAAAAAGAACTCGATGCATTACGGGCGAAAAACAAAGCTCTCAGAGAAAAAGAGCATATCATCAAAAATCTCACAAGAGAAAAAGAGCACGCACAGCAAGATGTAGTCAAACTTGTAGCAAAAGTGAAAGCACTTGAAGCTAAACTCTCCGAGATCAACACAAACTCTACCCAAAAAACTACACAGGTAGAAGAAAAATGGCGGCAAACACAAAGGGCACTGGATGAAAAAGAACGCCAGATCAATCATTTAAACCATGTATTGAGATCCAAAGAGCGCGAAATTGCCAGACTCACCCGTGAAACAGAGGTGCTTAGCGAAAAACTTAAGCATTTGAAAGAAAAAGAGCAAAGCAATTTCACATCTCTGAAACAGAAACTTGCGACCACTGTAGCTGCACTTGCCGCGATTAAAAGTCAGGCACGTGAAAAAGAGCGTACATTGCATGCCTTCACCAGTGATGAAAAGGCGCTCAAAGCAGCCCTCCAAAAGCTAAAAAATGAAAATGACCAACTCAGAAAATCATTGCAGGTAGAAAAAGAGGAGCTGACTAAAGAGATCGACACACTCAAGAAAAGACTACATGAATCAAGCAATCAACTCAAAGAGAAAGAAAAGCTTATCGCACAGTTGACAAAAGAGAAAGAGAAGGCTCTTGCGTCCCTTAAAACACTCCAGCAAAAGTATAAAAACCAAACAGCCGTACTCAATCATAAACTACAGGAACTTGAGCAAAATACAAGCGGCTACGTCCACAATATCAAAGAAAAACTCGCAGCCGCTACAACAACACAAAAAGAGACTGCTGCAAAAGTCGCTGCTTTGGAAGCTGCACTAAACAGTACGAAAGAAGAGCTGGAAAAAACAAAAAGCAGCAAAGCCGAACTCGAAACGAAACTGAGCGAACTTCAGCAAAAGTATCAGGATCAGACAAACGCACTGAACGAGAAACTCCAGCAGCTTGAGCAAAATACAACAGGTTATGTATCCAATCTCAAAGAGAAACTTGCTGCCGCTGTCGCTGCACTCGCAGCTG
>QNZT01000167.1 GCA_003978455.1 Sulfurospirillum sp. | reverse complement strand
GGGGTAAAGGAGAAGACCTCTTCGATCTCTTCATGAAGAGGTTGCACAAAAACAGGCTTCTCCTTTTCCAAAAGGTCCTCTGCCAGATCCTCAAGCGCCCAGAACCCGAGCGATGCCATATCCTTTTCAAACGCGTCGCTGGGCAGCTTTTCGAGACGCTGCATCACCGCTTCGTACTGCGCCGCGTCGAGTGCGAAAAGCGCGGGATTGATCTCGATCTCCTCCAACTCCTCCTTTTGCGACTTCTGTGTCTCACACGCAAAGGGGCGGATACTCTCTATCTCGTCGTCAAAGAGGGAGATGCGGTAGGGATGCGGCGCGTTTGTGGGATAGATATCGATGATATCCCCGCGAAAAGAGACCTCCCCTTTCGCTTCGACGATATCGACAAAGGTATATCCCCAGTGCAGCAGCGACTCTTTGAACGCTTGCAGTCTGATGGTATCGCCGAACGCCAGCTTCTGACGTGCGAAAAGCCTCTCTTTGGGAAGGTCATGCAGCAGTGTGCGAAACGGCGAAATCATGATCTTTTTCATCTTCCGGTCACGGTAGTAGCCGTCAAGTGTCGTCAGAAGTGCCGTCAGCTCTTCGGTATAGGCGCGCAGATCATCCCCCTGCGCGGCACGGAAATCGGGCAGAAGATGGGTACTGTAGCCTAAAAAGGAGAGCACATCGTTTGCCGAAGATGCCTCTTTAAAATCGCGGCACAGCAGCAGTGTCGTATCGTTTTTGTTAAGGAAATATTCGTATATTCGGGCTTGCAATCAGACCTCTTTAAAATTTCTGCTATGGTAATGTATAGTTGTTTACAAAGAGATAAATTACGAAAAAGATACACTTTGCTTTTGCAGCGGTACATTAGCGGTATATTAGCGGTATATTATGGTACACTTCATGTATAAAATGATAAAGGAGCGCAGATGGAACAGGAAAATGACTTCCCGAACTTTCCGCCGGAGTGTCACTCTCTGCTATGCAAGTATCTCTCAAAAGAGATTTTCGATGCCCTGAAAGATAAGCAAACGCGATACGGCTTCAGACTCACAGACGCCATCCATTCGGGTGTAGTCAATATCGACAGCGGTATCGGTGTCTATGCCGGTGACAAAGAGTCCTACTTTACATTTGCCGCACTTTTTGATCCCATTATCCAGGATTACCACGGTTTTGATCCGGTTGACAAACACGTAAGCAACCTCGATCCCGACGATCTCGATGCCCCGAATCCTGATCCTGAAGGCGAATATATCCTCTCTACAAGAATCCGTGTCGGAAGAAATGTGGCAAACCTGCCTCTGGGGCCTGCCATCAGTAAAGCGCAGAGAAACCGGCTCGAAAAAGATCTATCCGATGCACTGATGACGCTGAAGGGGACACTTGCGGGAACCTACTATCCCCTGAAAGGTATGTCCGAAGGGATCCGTTCGCAGCTGATCGAAGACCACTTTCTGTTTAAAACCGGCGACAGATTTCTGGAAGCTGCCGGACTCAACCGTGACTGGCCGGAGGGAAGAGGTATCTTCCACAACGATGAAAAAACATTTCTGGTCTGGATCAATGAAGAGGATCAGCTGAGGATCATCTCCATGCAGCAGGGAGGTGATATCAAAGAGGTCTTTACAAGACTCACGACGGCGATAGGAGAGATAGAGAAGAAGGTGCAGTTTTCATACAGTCAGCATCTGGGATATATCACAAGTTGTCCGACAAATCTCGGTACCGCGATGCGTGCGAGTGTGCATATCGCCCTGCCCAAACTGGCAAAGGATATGGAAACCTTTAAAGCCATAACCGACAAATACCATTTGCAGATACGGGGTATCCACGGTGAACACTCGGAGAGTGAAGGCGGCGTCTATGACATCAGCAACAGAAGAAGACTCGGTGTGACGGAAGTACAGTGTGTACAGGATATGCATGACGGTGTCGTCGCACTGATCGAAAAAGAGAAGTCGCTTTGATACCGCGGGGTTAGAGTGCCCTGAACTTCTCATACCCCGTCGTGATCGCACTGATAAGCTGCTGCCACCGTATCTGCGGTGTCTCTTTGAGTATGGTCGCAAAACGGCTCTCGCCACTCTGCAAAAATGGATATGGATCGATGAAGTAGCGCAGATATTTGATCTCGTAGTGCAGGTGTGGTCCGGTGGAGAGTCCGGTATTGCCCAGATAGCCGATGATACTTCCCTTTTTGACAAAATCCCCTTTTTTGACACGCAGATTTTTCAGCATATGTCCAAAGAGTGTTTTAAAGCCGTAGTTGTGGTCGATGATCACCATATTGCCGTATCCGCCTTTGCTGTATCCGGCAAACTCGACGATACCGTTACAAGTAGCACGTATCGGGGTGCCTTCCATGCCGCCGAAGTCGATACCGTGGTGAAAACGCTTTTCATGATAGATCGGGTGCATCCGCCAGCCGAAACGGGAAGTGATACGACGACTGCTACAGGGATAACCGGAGGGGAGATTTTGCAATATCATCGACCGGATCAGGGGTGTCGTTTTTTGCAGAAGTGCATCACTGTTTTGCAAGTTTTTCGTGGTATTCAGTCCCACTTCATCCTTCAGCTCGGCGATATTATCGGAGATGGCACGGTATTCGCGCTCTTTGTCAGCAATCTGCTGCCTAAGTCGCAGATAGTTCTGCTCCAGCAAGAGCTCCTCTTTTTTCGCCTGTACTGTTTCGGAGGAGAAGTAGAGGGAGAAGATCGCCGCAAAAACGAGTGTAAGTGCCAGTAGCGTGACACCCAGAAGCAGATATTTAGCCTTTTGATTTCCCTTTTGCATAATGTTTCAAAAACTCCTCAGCTACGGCAAATGAACCGAAGACAAGGTAGGATTCGCGATCGTCGATCCCTTCAAATTCCCGGTACGGGATATCGAGAGATGCGATCGTCTCTTCCAGTTGATCCTGTGCTTCGATACGTTGATTGTAGATCGGCAAAATTTCAACTCTTTTTATAATCGGCTTTAAAATTTCTAATATTTTTTGATAATCTTTGTCGTTGTAACTGTTGTAGACCAGTACGATTTTTCTGTTTTTGTAGCTTTGCGCGATCACCTTCGCGGCAAGCGGATTGTGTCCCACATCGATGGTGATATGGTCCGAAATCTTTTGCATACGTCCAAAAAGCGTCACATCCGACATCTTCGACCACGTGATCTCAAACCCGAAAAATTTTGCCGCACTCAACCCCAGAAGCAGGTTGTCCACGAAAAAAGGCGGTAGCGAGAGGTTTCGGATCGTGCGCCGTGCACGTGCCAGTTCATCTTTGGTATAGAAGTAGGTGTAGCGGAAAAATTCGATCCCTTTTTTACGGGCATATTCGCGGGCGATTTTATAGACCGGTTTCTCCTGTTTCCCCAAAATGGCAAATTTGTCGATGGCATTGAGTTTGGTTTTGGCGATCTTTTCGATCGTATCGCCCAGAAATGCTTCATGATCGATTCCGATCGGTGTCACGAGGGTTAGATCCTTGGGAAAGACCGCCGTGGCATCATACTCCCCTCCCAGTCCCGCTTCCATCACGATAAAATCGCACTTTTCAAAAACGGAGAGTGCCAGCAGCGTTGTGTATTCAAAGTAGCTCATCGCTTCCCTGTCCGCTTCGGGAAGCAGTTTCATGAGCTTTTGGTGGTGGGTTTCAAGCAGCGTATCATCGATGTTTGTACCGTCGATCCAGATACGTTCGTTGAACTTCAGGATATGAGGCGAAGTGTAGTGCCCGACACTGACACCGCTTTTGTACAGATAGTGCGCCAGAAAACGCCCGGTACTCCCCTTGCCGTTGGTACCTATGATATGGATGATTTTGGGCAGACGAAAGTGGCTTTTGTTGCGTTCCCAGATATCGGGGAAACGTTCGTAGTCGATCTCTTTGTAGTAAAGAGGTTTTTGCGCGAGAAACGCCGAGAGGCTCATACCGTGACTTTCAGGGGAGGCTCCACTCTGTTTCTGCCGCCGGTTTTTGCGGTATAGAGCCGCTTGTCAGCCTCTTCGATAAGTCTTTTTTGATTATCGACCTCTGTACAGTTCGCAACACCGACACTGATGGTGACGGGAACCTCTTCGCCTTTGTAGACAAACTTGAAGTTTTCTACGTGTTCACGGATCTTTTCGGCAAAGACCTGTGCGCCGTGCAACGGTGTGTTGGGGAGTATCGCCAGAAACTCTTCCCCGCCGTAACGCCCGACGATATCGACATCGCGTTTGAGTTGCAAAAAGAGTTTGCCCAGCTGTTTGAGGATCAGATCGCCCGCTTCATGACCATAGGTGTCGTTGATGTTTTTAAAGTGGTCTATGTCGAAAAAGCCGATCGAGTATTCGATCTGATAGCGGCGGTAACTCTTGTCCACACGGTTGAGCTCTTCATCGAGCCCGCGCTTGGAGACCAGCCCCGTCAGAAAATCGATCTTTGACTCCTGCTTCGCCTTTTTGAGTGCCTGTTCGAGTCTCTTGATCTTTGTCTGCATCTGTGAGATGACATGATCTTCCCGTTTCATGATACTCCCCAGCTGTTTGGTCTCAAACTCCAGCGTATCGGCAATCTTCATGAGCTTCTGTTTGATCGTCTCAAAATCTTTGCTCTCTTTGTCCACATTGACCAGCTCCTGTTTGATCTCTTTCACTTTTTCATAGCTGAGATCGGTATTGTCGATCAGGTGGACGATCTTGCTCGATACTTCACTCAGGATCTCATCGAGTGAAAGGATACGGTCTTTGACTTCGGTTTTGTCGATTTCGATCCTCTTTCGGATCACAGTTTTGAGCTGCTGTTGTATCTCATCTTTGTAGAGAAGCTTCGGTGTCGTGTTGATCATATAACTGAGTGTGGCTATCTCGTCGTCAAGTTTCTGTGTCAGAGAGGGTGTCAGTGAGGAGACGACGATCGATGCCATCTCTTCCAGCGATGCTTCGGCTTCACTGTTGTCCAGTGACTGTTCGATCTGATCCAGAAGCTGGTGGAAGTCGGTTGATTTGCTTCCTGCAAGTGCCTGAAGTCTGCTGGTATAGTCGTTCTCTTTGGATGATAGCAGATGTTCCCACTTCTGTGTGATGATCTCAAATGTATTGAAATCGGAAAGATGATCGATGCGTTCCAGCGATGCTATGGCAAGTTCCCTGCTCTTCTGATCGGGAAAACGGGAGATCAACTCCAGCAGGTACTTGATCAATGTGATCGTCACCAGCTTCTGTTTGCCGCTGTTGCCGAGTGTCAGTCTGTTGAGGCTGGAGACCAGATAGGTGAGCAACTCTTCAAGTGTATTGACGTTGTACTTGGCGATATCCTCCTGCATCGTCTCGTTGAGCTTTTGGATAAACTTCTCTCTTGTGTGGCACTCCTGTATGCTAAATCCGTAGCGTGCGGCGATGGCACAAAATGTCTGCTGGTAGTTGTGCGGTGTGAGCGGTACTTTCTGGCTGTTAAGTGTCTGAATAGTCTCTTTTACGATCTCATTGATTGTCATTTTTGATACCTTTGACCGAGAGCTTTGAGATAAACTCTTCGATTGCTTTGTACGAGGCATGTTTGATCGCTTCAAAACGTTTGGTATCGGATATGACACTGTTGGACTCGATGGCAAAGTCGTAGTCACCCCTTGAGGTGATGACACCGCTGTGCCCTGCTTTGTCTTTGTAGCGTGTCAAAAGATCCACATAGGTTTTGTATGCAATCACATACCCGTTCTTATCATACTGTATCGGCAAAAATGAGACTCTCTTTAGCGACATCACAAGCTGTGAAGAGGCATTTTGACGCGGTACGATGCGGGATCGGAAGCGCGTGATGACCGCTTCGTTGAGTGCATCACGGATGAGGACCGTATTTTCGGGATCTTTGAGACTCGTTTTGACTTCGACGTAGATATTCTCCCCCAGAACCTCTTTGGAGTAGATCATCGTCGGCTTGTAACCGCACGAAACAAAAAAGAGGATCAGGGGCAGAAGGAGCAGATGACGCAAAACTATTTTACCACCAGATTGACCAGTTTGCCGGGGACATAGATCTCTTTAACGATCGTTTTGCCCTCCAGCCATTTGGCAGCTTTTGTTTTTGCCGCTTCGATGATCTCCTCTTTGGAGAGCTCTTTGGCAACCTCAATCTCTTCACGTTTTTTACCGTTGACGGTGATCACCAGCACGATGCTCTCCTCTTCGAGTACTTCATGAAGTACACGCAGGGGGGCCAGATTTGCAGAGGCGAAAAAGGTTTCGCTCAGCTCATGGGCGATATGCGGAATGACCGGTTCGAGGATATGCAACAATACATAGTACCCCTCGCTCCATACCAGCGGATTGTTTTGCTGGTTGAGGGCATTGAGTGCTTCCATCGTACCTGCGATCACGGTATTGAATGTAAAGGTTCTGTTTTCGTAGATCTCATTGGATCGGATCAGCGCTTCATAGACCTTTTTGCGGGCGAGCTTCTCCTCTTTGGAGAGGGTTTTGTGGTCGATCTGCGGCAGGCTCTTTTCGGTGACATTGGCAGAACGATCCACCAGACGCTTGATAAACTTGAAAGCGCCGTCGACGGCAGAGTCGTTCCACTCCAGCTCTTTTTGCGGCGGTGCGGCAAAGAGGATAAAGAGCCGTGCCGTATCGGCGCCATACTTTGCGATGATCTCGTCGGGATCAACGGTGTTGCCTTTGGATTTGCTCATCTTGGCACCGTCTTTGAGCACCATCCCCTGTGTCAGCAGGTTGGAGAAGGGTTCATCGATGTTGATATATCCCAGATCGCGCAACGCTTTGGTAAAGAAACGGGAGTAGAGCAAGTGCAAGATAGCGTGCTCGATACCGCCGATATACTGATCCACTTGCATCCAGTAGTCGACATCTTCCCTTCTGAAAGGCACATCTTCTGGATTTGGCGAACAGTAGCGCAGAAAATACCATGAACTCTGTACGAAGGTATCCATCGTATCGGTTTCACGGGTCGCATCGCCGCCGCAGCGCGGACAGGTACACTTTTTCCAGGTCGGATGATTTTCCAGAGGATTTCCCTCTCCGGTGATCTCCACGTCGTCGGGTAGCGTCACCGGCAGATTTTCGATCTTTTCAGGCACCAGCCCGCATGAAGGGCAGTGGATAAAAGGTATCGGTGCACCCCAGTAACGCTGGCGGCTGATACCCCAGTCACGCAGTTTGTAGTTGACCTGCTTCTCTCCGATCCCTTTGAGCTCAAAGTATTTGATGATCTCCGCTTTGGCTTTATCGCTTTTCAGACCGTCGAACTGTGCACTGTTGACCAGCACACCCGCGAAGGTGTATGCTTCTTTCTCCAGATCGCTGTCGGGAGAGCTGATCACTTCATGAACGGGAAGATCATATTTTTGCGCAAATTCGTAGTCGCGCTGATCGTGCGCAGGCACTGCCATCACGGCACCGCCGCCGTAGCTTGCGAGTACGAAGTTCGCCGTCCAGACAGGGATGCTTTCGCCGGTAAGCGGATGTACCACTTCGATCTCCAGATCTACCCCCTCCTTCTCCGCCATCGCGCGGTCTTTCTCCGGCATACGCTGCATCGCTTCGATCTGCGCGATCTTCTCGTCACAGAGCAACCCCTCCGCGACAATATGTCTGACGATAGGATGCTCCGGTGCCAGTGCGGTATAACTCACTCCGTAGATGGTGTCGGGACGTGTCGTAAAGACATCGAATGCTTCAAAATTTTTATCCAATTTGAGAAAAGAGGTTTCGCTCAGCTTCAGCGTAAATGCCAGACCTTCGCTGCGTCCGATCCAGTTCTCCTGCATCGTGAGTACCTGCTTCGGCCACCCCTTTTCGAGTTTTTTCAGATCGTCCAGCAGCTCCTGCGCATAGTCGGTGATCCTGATATAGTAGCCCGGCATATCTTTCTGTTCTATCTCATTGTCACAGCGCCAGCAGCACCCTTCGATCACCTGTTCGTTTGCCAGTACCGTATGGCAGGTTTCGCACCAGTTGACCTGCTGCTTCTTCTCATACAACAGCCCCTCTTCGAACATACGGATGATGAACTCCTGCTCGAACTTCGTATAGAGCGGATCGGAAGTGGCAAACTCACGTTTTTTGGAGAAAGAGAGCCCCAGAGAGTCAAATTCGCCGCGCATATACGCTATGTTTTCATACGTCCACTTTTTAGGATGGAGTTTGTGCTTGATCGCGGCATTTTCCGCCGGCATACCAAAGCTGTCCCAACCCATCGGATGCAGGACATTGAACCCGGCATTGCGGTAGTGTCTGGCGATGGCATCGGAGATGGTGTAGTTACGCACATGACCCATATGCATACGACCGCTTGGATAGGGAAACATACTGAGGATATATTTTTTGGGCAGCGTTTTATCTTCTGAAGGCTCAAAGGCATCGGTTTCAAGCCATTTGCGCTGCCATTTCTGTTCGATTTCGGAAGGTTTGTATTCCATGTGTAGGGAACTCCTGTGGTAAAATATTTTTCTAAAAAAGAGATATCGACGGATAGTTCTGTTTTAGAAAAATATTTTGCTGTGTCGGTGATGCGGCAGGGAGTTTAAAACTCTTCCTGCGTTTTGGATGCTTCTACCAGAACCAGTGCCATCGAAAAGAGGTTTGCCAGCACGGCACCGATCGCCATAGCGATCGCCGCTTTGACATCGTGTGCCAGTGTCTCATACAAAAAAGCGGGAACCAGGTGCAGATCCGCCACCAGTGAAGAGGCAAAGAGTTCCGCCGAAAGTATATTTTTGACACCGATTTTCAGCAGTGTCGAGACCAGATTGATACTCATTGCGATAAAGAGCGCAATGCTATTGTGGTCGTAGAGGTAGCCTGCCGTTGTGGTCAGGCTCATCAGTGCAAAAAATATAAATACGACTTTCCCCCAATCCATCTCTAAACGACGCCTCCTTCAAACTGTTTGCGAAGCTGCTCTTTCTCTTTGCGGATACGCTCTTTTTCCGCCAGCATCTTTTTGTACCCTTCGACACTGAAACCGAGCCACTTGAGAAACGGTGATGCAATAAAGATCGAACTGTATGTACCTACGATCACACCCACCAGCATCGTAAAACTGAACCCGTGGATGATCTCTCCGCCAAACAGAAAGAGTGTCAGTACCACGAAAAATGTCGTCAGTGATGTAAGTGTCGTTCTTGAGAGTGTTTTGGTGATCGACTCGTTGATGATCTGGAAGAGATCATACACTTTACTCTTCTGGATTCCCTCACGGATCCTGTCAAAGACGATGATTGTATCGTTCAGAGAGTAGCCCAGAATCGTCAGAATCGCCGCCAGGATATCGAGATTGACGTCGATATTGAAAAGTGAAATCGCACCCAGTGCGATCGAGACGTCATGAATCAGCGCAAAGATCGACGCCAGCGCAAAACGCCACTCGAAACGGAACGATACATAGATCAAGATCACCAGGATAGAGAGTGCCATCGCCATCAGACCCTTCTCGCGCAGTTCGTTACCCACTTTGGGACCGACCATATCGACACGGCGTACTTCAAACTTGCCTGTCTCTTTCAGAAGTTCTCTCACTCTGTCTCCGATATCGGTACTGACAGATTTGGACGATGTGGGTATCTTGATGATCACTTCATCGGGCGAACCGAACTCCGTCACCGAAGCGGAAGCGAACATCTTATCTTTTTTGAGCACTTCACGGATCTTTTTGATCGGCGCAGCGTGCTCATATTTGACCTGAACCAGTGTACCGCCCGCAAAATCGATACCGTAGTTGAGTCCTTTGGTAAACAGCAATGCATAAGAAGCAAGTATCATGAAGAGGGAAATCCCCAGAAAGAGTTTGCTTTTGGACATAAAGTCATATATTTTATCCGATTTGAAAATTTCCATCTATTTCACTCCCTTATCGATCCCAAACCACGCTTTGAGATTTTTTGACTTCTGGATACGCGGCATCAGGTACTCATAGACACCGTGTGTGCCGAGGATCGCCGTCAGCATCGAAGCCAGGATACCGATCGCTATCGTCACGGCAAACCCTTTGATAGGTCCCGTACCGTATGCGTAGAGTACGACCGCAGCGATCAGCGTCGTGATATTGGCATCGAGAATCGCGCTCATCGCATTGTCATACCCTTTTTCGATCGCTGTTTTGACATTGACACCCTCTTTGAGAAGTTCTCGGATACGTTCGTTGATGATGACGTTGGCATCCACCGCCATACCGACCGTCAGGACGATACCCGCCATACCCGGAAGTGTCAGTGTTGCACCGAAAAGCGCCATCACCGCGATGATGAGAAAGAGGTTGGCGACCAGTGCGATATCGGAGATCAATCCCGAATAGCCGTAGTAGACGATCATGAACAAAAAGACCAGCACAAAACCGCTGATGAGTGCGATCATACTTGCTTTGATACTATCCGCACCCAGTGAAGGCCCCACACTCCGTTTTTCGAGCAAGTCGACCGGAGCGAGCAAAGCACCGCTTCGCAGCGCAATAGCGATATCGTGCGCCTCCTGCACGGCAAAACCGCCGCTGATCTGTCCGCTTCCGCCGCCGATCCGCTCACGGATGACAGGTGCGGAGTAGACGATATTGTCCAGTACAACCGCCATGCGTTTGCCGACGTTTTCACCGGAAAAGTTTCCGAAGATCTTTGCCCCTTCACTGTTAAGCGTAAAGTTGATCACCGGCTGGTTGGACTGGTCGAAAGCGACTCTCGCATCGGTGAGCATACTTCCGTCGAGTACGGGAACCGCTTTGAGCAGGTACTTCTGTTGTTTGTTATTGACATCATGAAGGAT
>QNZT01000153.1 GCA_003978455.1 Sulfurospirillum sp. | reverse complement strand
CCCACGCCAACCTGATGGCAGTCGATACCCACGTCTTCCGTGTCGCCCACCGTCTGGGACTCAGCGACGCAAAAACCGTCAAAAAGACAGAAGAAGACCTCGTCAAAGCATTCAAGGACAACCTCTACATCCTCCATCAGGCGATGGTACTCTTCGGTCGCTACATCTGCACCGCCAAAAATCCCAAATGCGACACCGAGTGTTTCATGACAGACCTCTGTAAAACAAAAGAGAGCTTCAAGGCAGGCTGATGAAACAGAAATTTTCTCCCAAAAATATCCTCATCGAAGCACTCAAACTGATCGTCATGATCGTTATCGTCGCCAATGTGGTCAGCTACATCCGCAAACCGGAGCTGGCTGACAAAAACCTGCCCGACCTCAACGTTACCCTGCTGGACGGGACGCAAAAATCCCTGCAAAGCTACAGCGGCAAACCGTTGGTACTCTACTTCTGGGGAAGCTGGTGCCCCGTCTGCAAGATGAGCTCACCGGTGATCAGCGATCTTTCCAAAGAGCATGAAGTAGTTGCCATAGCAGTCAACAGCGGCAGCGACGAAGATCTGAAACATTTCATGAGAACACACGACCTGCACTTCCCTGTCGTCAACGATGCCGACGGTACCATCGCCCGCAAATTCGGTGTCGATACTTTTCCCACCACATTTATCTTTAACAGCAAAGGCACCAACACCTTCACCGATGTCGGTTACACCTCATCACCCTCACTCAGATTGAAAATCTGGATTTCACGCTATTTTGATTGATTTCGACCCTACGGAGGCAAATGCTTCAGCCTCGCAAAAATAGCGAAGCTACAGTGTTACTGTAAGTACAGGGGTGAGGCTGAAGCACTCACTTCCGGGAACCGGAGAGCTTAACTATTCCCACCAGCGGTGCATGGTCACTCGGTGTGGGAGTGCGTCTGCGGCGTGTCCAGAGATCGACGGAGATATCTTCACAAAGCGCCACCACAGCGTCCGTCGCCAGTATATAGTCTATCCGCATCCCCTCGTCTCTCCAGATACCCGCGGTGCGGTAATCCCACCAGGTAAATGCTTTGGTATCGGGATATTTGTTTCGGTAACAATCATGCAATCCGACATCTATGAGTGCGCGGAGTTTCTCTTTTTCACTCTCCAGAAATCCTACACTCCCCTCAAATATCTCAGGATTGTAAACATCGATATCTTCCAGCGCGACGTTCATATCTCCCAGCACAATCACCTTTTCATACGTTTCATGAAGTGCGGCGACGTATGCCCGCAGTGCGTCGTAAAATTCCATTTTATAGAGATGCTTCGGATTGGACTCATCGCTGTCACCGTGCGGGGCATAGACATTGAGAATCACCATATCTTCGATCTCGACTTCGATCAGCCGTTTTTGTCTGTCGAGTACTTCGACACCGAACTCTCTTTTAACACGTTTGAGCGGCAGCCTGGAGCAGACAGCGACACCGTTGTAACGCTTCTCTCCATTGACAGCTATCTCATATCCCAGCGCTTCAAACGGCGCTTTGGGAAACTGTGCCTCTTCGCATTTTAGTTCCTGCATACAGAGGATATCGACCGGATTTTTCTCTTTCAGCCAGGTAGCGATCAGATCGACCCGGGAGCGGATCGAATTGACATTGAACGTCGCGATTTTAGTCAGCTTCATCGTGCGAAACAGATCAGAACATCGATCGTCGATTTTGTGAGTATATCTTCGACGGCATCTCCGAGCATCGTATCTTTGTCCATCGCAGCGATGACCAGCAGATCGGCACCCTGACGCTGCGCAAACGCGACACTATCTTCGTCGATACCGTTTTCGCCCACTTCAAAGTACCCTTTCAGCCCCTTCTCTTTGCAAAAAGCCTCAAAACTCTCCCGTTTGGCTTCCATCAGCTCCGTATAGAGCGTCACATCCATACTGATATCGTAGGGTACAAGCGCAGGATCAACCGTCGCGCTGACAGGCACATACTGAAAGTCCTGATAGAGCGTCAACTCCACACCCGAAAAAATTCTCTTCATGAAATGCAAACACTCTTCATCGGGCACTGTGTCCACTGCAACCACCGCCTGCGCATAGGTATGTGAGCTCTCTTTGAGTACAAGCACCGGCACTGTCGTTTTGCGGGTGATCTCCGCGCTCACATCCTCGACGAAATGGGTCACGATCAGGGTATCGTTTTCACGTTCCGCTTCCAGCGCCACCCTGTCCGCCGTATCGTTTTCATATACAAAAACAGCTGCACCCTCCACACCGAGCTTCTCCAGCTTGTGCAGGATCTCATGACGGAGTTTCTCTTTGTCCAGAAGATCGTCACTTCTGAAAAGCGGCAGTTCAAAAAGCGCCTCTTCCGCCACAAACATCACACTCAGACCCGCTTCAAGCTCCTTCACCAGCTGTGCGCTCTTCGCCAGTACCGCGTCACACGCTTCGTAGTCGTTACACACTGCCAGTATTCTGTTACTACCTCTCATCTCTGCTCCTCTTATGGAAATATTTTACCCGCGGCAAGCGCTTCGGTGGAAAATGGAAATACAACATCGTTGTCGTATATGAGCTTGCTCTCATCTTTGCCTTTATACGCCACCTGCGAGAGGAAGTGTTTCATGACATTGATCCGCGCCTCTCTCTTCTCATCGGTATGCACGACAAACCACGGCGCAAAAACAAAGTCGGTTTTGATAAACATCTCATCCCTGGCTCTGGAGTAGTCATCCCACTTCTCCTGCGCTTTTTCATCGAGCGGACTGATTTTCCACTGTTTGAGCGGATCGTTTCGCCTGGCATCCAGCCGTCTTTTCTGCTCCTCTTTGGAGATGTCGAGATAGTACTTAAAAAAGATCATCTTCGAGCGCGTCAGAAGATGTTCAAAATCCCCCACATCTTCCATAAAGAGTTTATACTCTTCGGGCGTACAGAAACCGAACACCTTTTCCACCCCCGCACGGTTGTACCAGCTGCGGTTGAAAAAGACGATCTCCTCTCCACCGGGGAGATGCGGTACATAACGCTGAAAGTACCAGGACATCCTGTCTTTGTCCGAAGGCTTCGAGAGCGCGACGACACGTGTCTCACGCGGGCTCAGATGCTCCGTAAAGCGCTTGATGGTGCCGTCTTTCCCCGCTGCATCGCGCCCCTCGAAGATGAGGCACACTTTTTTCTTATTGTCGATAACATCCCGCTGAAATTTGACCAGCTCTACCTGAAGATCGTACAACTCTTTTTTATAGGTTTTTTTATCCATGCTCTTTCCTCTCTGCTTCTGATGCAATTATAACATAATCTTACACTTCGTTTCGCTTCTCTTCCCTGTTCTCTCTGCGCTCCAGCCTTTTGTCGAGGTATTCGCTCAGCGGTTCCCTGTCACGGTAGATACGGTAGAGATAACTCAACAGAAACGATACCAGTACCACCACCACAGTCGAAACCAGCGATGTGGGATTGTGCATATAGTTGTACCCGATCAACACCACCACCGACGCCAGACACGCCAGAAATGCGATAAACGATATCCAGCGGTTCGATTTGGTCTCTTCATGAAGTATGAAGTTCGCCAGATTGACCAGTCCGAAAATCGTCAGAAAGCCGAAACTGCCCGCTACGGAGATATTTTCCAGATTGAACATCGTCGCAAAGATGATCGCCGCCAGTCCGATGATGATCATCCCCTCATACCCGTTTTTGATCTTACGCTTGAACCCTTCGGGCAACTCACCGTATTTGGCGATGAGGTAACTCACACGCCCACCGCCATAAAGCGTCGCGTTGATCGCAGATGCGGTAGAGAGCATCGCGGCAATCGCGATGATGATAAAACCGCTCTTGCCGAAAAAGGGCTCCGCCGCCACCGCCAGCACATAATCTTTCGCTTTTTTCACCTCTTCGGGTGTCAGGTTGCCCACTGCGACTATCGAAACCACGACATAGAGGATGATGACCGAAAAGACAGACCAGAAAAATGCTCGGGGGAGATTCTTTTCAGGATCGCTGATGTCAGCCGCCGTGTTGGCGATGAGCTCAAACCCTTCATATGCCAGAAAGATGATCAACCCACCCGTCATGATGGAGAGCGGGGACTTCCAGTGCTCCAGGGAGAGTTTGGAGGGGTCGATCGTGAAAAAACAGGTCGCACTGAAGATCACCAGAATCGCCAACTTGATAAAGACCATAATATCTTCCGAACGTCCCGTCAGCCAGGCACCCATCAGATTGATCACGACAAATGTCAAGAGTACCAGCACGATCAGTAACTGCTCCAGCCATACTGTCTCATGCCCCATGATCAGCACCGACCCGTAACTCCCGAATGCATACGCATAAAGCGCGAGCATGATGATATAACTCACCAGCAGCAGGGTATTGACCCAGCCGGCAAACACACTGTTTCCGTATGCTTGTACCATAAACTCGATCGTCCCGCCCTCACTCGGATAGCGCAAAGAGAGTTTCGTGTAGGAGTATGTCGTCAGCAAAGCGATGAGACCCGCCATCAGAAACGAGACCGGAGCTCCGCCGCCAGCCAGTGTGATCGTCAACCCAAGCACGGCAAAAATCCCGCCCCCGACCATACCGCCGACACCGATACTGTACGCTTCCCAAAAACCTATCTTTCGTCTGCTAAACATCTATGTTATCCTTTATGAAAGTTGATCGACCACACGGCATATTATGATAAAAAGTTATCATGAAGTACCCACCTTGTACCTCATGATAACTTTTTATGGCATAAAAAAAGGGAAGAGAGCAAATACTCTCTTCCCTCCAATATCATTAAGTTAACGCTTTTGGAACAAAGTCCCAAAAGCTACGCTAACGCTGCCGGCGCTGGTGCACAAGTGCACATCAGCTTGGTTCCGAGCTAGAATCGTGAAGCAGTTCACGATTCCTTAACGCTCTCACAGCGCAGGGCTCACGCGCAGATGAACCGCGCTTAAATTCTCTTAACTTAATACTTTCATAAAGTAAATGTTATTTCACTTGGATCTTTTTCTTTTTCTCCTCTTTTTTCACTTTCGGCAAAGTGACTTCAAGGACACCGTCTTTTGTCTCTGCTTTGATATCCTCTTCATTGACATCATCCGGCAGACGGAAACTTCTTTCAAACTTACCAAAGCTACTCTCTACTTTGTAGTAGTCTTTCTCTTTGGTCTCTTTTTTGAACTTTCGCTCACCTGAGATAGTCAACACACCGTCGCTGACATCTACATGAATATCCTCTTTCTTCACACCCGGAAGATCTACCTCGATATGATAGGCTTTATCATCTTCTCTTGTATTGACTGTCGGTACAAATGCTGAAATCGTACCTTCGTCTTTTGCTACAGGATACGCCTGAAACAGTCTGTCCTCAAGTCTTTTGATCTCTGCAAACGGATCGAATTTTGTTACCATCATGATTAACTCCTTGTTTATTTTATTTTAGTTTAGTTGATAGTGTTTCTATCAAGTTTTGTAAGTGTAATTATAAACATTTTTTGATCGTTTGTCAAGAGGTTTCAGCAAAAATCGCAAAAAATATCTCTGCCAGTGCGTATTCCCAGCCTTGTACTACCTTGCATCTTCCAAAAAAGTTGACAATCTGACGATAAAATTCAAAATTTCTTACATTTATCATGAAAAATAGATTATCATTTGCAATCGAAACAAAAAGAGAGTATAATTAGGACAATAAAAGTCTCAATTAAGGAGTGCCACTATACTATGGAAGAGCAAAACGAACAAAAAAAGATAGACGAACTGGTTTCAAAAGAGTATGAACTCGGATTTACCGTCGATGTCGAGATGGACACGGCGCCTCCGGGCCTGAACGACGAGATCATCCGGTTCATCTCCGCCAAAAAGGGAGAACCGGAGTGGATGACACAGATCCGCCTCGACGCATTTAAAGTGTGGCAGAAGATGGAAGAGCCGAACTGGGCGAAACTGGAGTACGAGCCTGTCGACTATCAGGCGATCTCCTACTTTTCGGCACCTAAAAAACCGCTGGGGAGTCTGGATGAAGTCGATCCAGAAATCCTCAAAGCCTACGAAAAGCTGGGTATCCCCCTCGAAGAGCAAAAAGCGCTCGCCGGTGTCGCGGTCGATGCGGTCTTTGACTCGGTTTCGGTCAAGACGACGTTTGCGGACGATCTGAAAAAACAGGGTATCATCTTCTGTTCGATCTCCGAAGCGATCAGAGACTACCCGGAACTGATCCAAAAGTACCTCTTCTCGGTCGTACCGGTCAACGACAACTACTTTGCCGCACTCAATGCCGCGGTCTTTACCGACGGTACCTTTGTCTATATCCCCAAAGGGACACGCTGTCCGATGGAGCTCTCGACCTACTTTCGTATCAACGCACTCAACACGGGACAGTTTGAACGGACGCTGATTATCGCCGACGAGGGAAGCTACGTCTCCTACAACGAAGGCTGCTCCGCACCCTCACGTGACGAAAACCAGCTGCACGCCGCAGTCGTGGAACTGATCGCACATAAAAATGCCGAAATCAAATACTCCACCATCCAAAACTGGTACCCGGGAGACGAAAACGGCAAAGGCGGTATCTACAACTTTGTCACCAAGCGCGGTCTGTGCGAGGGAGCGTACGCCAAGATCTCCTGGACACAGGTCGAAACCGGCTCTTCCATCACATGGAAATACCCCAGCTGCGTACTCAAAGGGGACAACTCCGTCGGAGAGTTCTACTCCGTCGCCATCACCACCAAAGCGCAGCAGGCGGATACCGGCACCAAGATGATCCATCTGGGTAAAAACACCAAATCGACCATCATCTCCAAAGGTATCTCCGCCATGAAAGGACAAAACACCTATCGGGGTCTGGTCAAGATGGGACAAAACGCCGACGATGCAAGAAACTTCAGCGAGTGCGACTCCCTGCTCATCGGAGATCGCTGCGGGGCGCATACATTTCCCTATCTGGAGTCCAAAAACCAAAGCGCCATCGTCGAACATGAAGCGACCACGTCGAAGATCAGCGACGAACAACTCTTCTATCTGCGTGCACGCGGGATCAGCGAAGAGGATGCCGTATCGATGATCGTGCACGGATTTTGCAAAGAGGTATTTAACCAGCTGCCGATGGAGTTTGCGGCTGAAGCGAAAGATTTACTAAACTTAACACTGGAAGGAAGCGTAGGATGATAATGCAGATCAAAGATCTCAAAGCGAAGATCGGAAACAAAGAGATTTTAAAAGGGTTGAACCTCGAACTGGAGAGGGGAAAAGTCCATGCCGTCATGGGACCCAACGGCGCGGGAAAATCGACACTCTCCAAAGCGATCACCGGACACTACGACGTGACAGTCACCGACGGCGATATACGCTACAAAGGGGAGTCGATTCTCGAACTCGAACCCGAAGAGAGAGCACTGAGAGGTATCTTTCTCAGTTTTCAGAATCCCGTCGAAGTACCCGGCGTCAACAACGCCTACTTTCTGCGCACGGCACTCAACGCCAAACGCGAATTTGAAGGCAAAGAGCCGCTCAACGCGGCGGAGTTTCTCAAACTGATCCGCGGCTACATCGAAGAGCTGGGGATGAGTCCCGACATGATCCACCGTGCACTCAACGTCGGATTCTCCGGAGGTGAGAAAAAACGCAACGAAATCCTCCAGATGCGCGTGCTCGAACCGGAACTGATCATCCTGGACGAGATCGACTCCGGTCTGGATATCGACGCGCTCAAAGCGGTCTCCGAACAGATCAACAAGATGAACGACGGCGAACGCACCTTTCTGGTCATCACCCACTACAGCCGCCTGCTGGACTACATCAATCCTGACTATATCCACGTACTTCAGGATGGGCAGATCGTCAAAACCGGCGGCAGCGAACTGGTGGAACTGCTCGAAGACGAAGGATACAAAGCGCTGGAGAAAGATCTGTCATGAACAGCGTAACACTGGCAAAGATGCAAAGCGCCGATCTGGCACTCCTGTGTGAAAATGAGCAGATCAAAGCAGTCGCCGCCCAAAGACTCGAAGCGCTGGGGATGCCCGGAGCCAAAACGGAGCACTACCGCTATTTCGGTATCGTACCGCTGCTCTCCAAAAACTACCGCTACATCCGGCAGAGTGTACAACAGATCGAAACGGGAGATACCCTGGAGATCGTGGACGGAGAAGTCGTCACCGCACCGGAGGGGATCGACATCTCCATCGAACCGGTCACAGAGATCGACCCCGAACACTATGATGCCGGCTACTACATCAGCCATATGCTCACACCCAAAGCGATCAAAATCACCGTCAACAGCGACCAGAGTCTCACACTCAGACACCGCTTCACCAAACCAGAAGCGCTGATAGCATACCGCATCGTTTTGGATATTCATGAAGACTCCAGCCTGCTGCTCGATGAGAGATTTGAAAAGTCCACCGCACCGCAGAGCCTGATCCTCTACGGTATGGATATCGATGTCGCCGGAGGCGGTGCATTTACATGGATTCGCGATCAGGAGATGGAGGACGGCGACTTTACGATGCTGGCATCACACAGCTGCAAAACAGGGGAAAATGCCAAAACCCTATTTAAAACCTTTGACTTCGGAAACAGCCGCGCACTCCATATCTACAAGATGGATCTCGGAGAAAAAGCAGTGCTGGACGCTTCCCACCTGCTCTACGGAGATCATGAAGCCCAGAGAGGGAACATCGTCCAGATCAACCACAAAGCGCAACACGCGCACACGACGCAAAACGCACGCCACATCCTCAAAGATAAAGCGAGAGGGATATTTGACGCGCTCATCCGCGTCGAACACGCAGGCAAATACGCCGTCACCCACCAGAACGCCCGCTCCATCCTGCTGAACAACGGCGCATGGATGGTCTCCAAACCGCAGCTTGAGATCTACATAGACGAACTCGAAGCCTCACACGGCTCCACCACCGGTCAGCTCGACCCGGATCAGATATTTTACCTGCGTTCACGCGGTATCTCCGAAGAGGAAGCACGCAAGATGCTGATCTTTGCATTTGCAAAAGATGTGATCGAAACAGTAGAGAACAAAGAGATCGTCGACAGGCTGACGACAAAGTTTGAAAAGCGTTACAACGGAGCAGTATCATGAACACTATAGAGCAAAAACTGAACGACTACAAAGAGGATTTTGCCTGGCTGGCGGATGACAATGAAAAAGTGGAGTATATCATCGACCTGGGCAAAAAAAACACCCCGCTCGATCCTGCCGAAAAAAACGACGACACACTGGTCAAAGGGTGCTCCTCCAGAGCCTGGCTGGTGATGGAGTGCAAAGATGGCAAAGTACACATCAAAGCGGAGGGAGAGTCGGCGCTGGCAAAAGGGATGATCGCCCTGCTGCTGAGCCTCTTCAACGACCGCCCGGCAGAGGAGATACTCGCGTTTGATCCCAAACAACTCTATACACTGGGGCTGGACACACTGCTAAGCCCCGTACGCCAGCAGGGACTGGAAGCGTTTCTGGGGTATGTGTACGGATTTGCCCAAAAATGCAAGGAGCAGACCAATGGTTAAAGTCGATAAAGAAGCGCTCAAAAAGCGCATCATAGAGCGCCTCAAAACCATCTACGACCCGGAGATCCCGGCAAACATCTACGACCTCGGACTGATCTACAAGATCGACATAGAGGGAGAAGAGTACGGCAAGATCAAAGTCGATGTCGATATGACCCTCACCTCCGCCTTCTGCCCGGTCTCCGACTTTCTGGTCAATCAGGTCAAAGATGTCATCGAACAGTTCGACGAAGTTGAAGAGGTCAACGTCAACCTCGTCTTCGACCCGCCGTGGGACAGATCGAAAATGAGCGACGAAGCGAAGTTGCAGCTGGGGATGTTGTAGGAGTCTGTCGGATGCATACACCTGATCGGATGCCCTGACGACAGTTTAGCGGTACATTATGTATTGTCGCGCAACAGACGCTGAAACAAAATATCCTCGATATCTCTGCTTGCATCGACAACTATCAAGATATACACTGTATCGCTTTCTGTTTTATAGATGATCCTCCACCGCTTATAGATAAGCTCTCTGTACTGTAACACACCGATCTGTTGCAATTCGGGAACGATTCTTCTGCTTTCAGGAAAGATATATAGCGTATCGCACTGCTCTTTGATCTCAAAAAATATATTTTTAGCGATACCAATACTGTCGACCTTGATATACTCTATGATAAGCTCCAGATCAAGTTCTGCTTTTTTTGTCCAGATTACTTCAAACTTTTTCATGAGACCTTATGAAAAAAGTTTTTTCTCAAGGTTCTCAAACATCTTCTCCTGACCGATTACATCACCCCTGCGGATATCCTCTTCACTCTGCACTATCAACTTTAACAGAGATAGAGAGTTTTGTAAATTTTCGTAACTTTTTATATCTTGTATGACAGCCTTCGCTTCACCATTTTGGGTGATGATAACAGGCTGCTGCTTTTCATTGATATTTTTGATAACCTCAGCCGTTTTTGATTTCAAATAGCTTATGGGTTTGATATTTTGACTTAACTGCATCACCAATTCCTTATCAGAATCTTTAGACTATATTGTACCAAATTTAATTTTAATATGGTCTTGTAATTACGAAAAATCTTCGTTTTCAATGATTTTGGAATGGATGGAAGTATTCACTCCCACCTCAAAAACGATAATTCACAAATATCCTCAGGTTTTTAAAGCTTCCGCTTCGGTCTTTGCGGTCTTTGGCATCGCTGTAGATCAGATCGACAGAGGTTTTTTCGTCCGGTGTGTAGTTTAGTACCCAGTCCAGTTCATCCGCTTTGGTATCTTTGCCCTGGAGGTAAAGCGCGTTGAGGGA
>QNZT01000098.1 GCA_003978455.1 Sulfurospirillum sp. | reverse complement strand
AATGGTAGAAATGATGCTTTGATGCTAAAGAGTGCTAGTTTAGGTATCGCAGTCTTAGAGGATGAGGGACTTTGCTTTCAGACATTACAAAGCTCTGATCTACTTTGCAAAAGCATAGATGATGCCCTCTCTTTGCTTCTTTATCCAAAGAGGTTGATTGCGACTTTAAGGGCTTGAATTTTTACTCTCTTATTACCACCGTCTTTGCCTAAATATCGTATATCTTCATAATTGAGAAAGTCTTACCTTTAAAGATAATATATTGATTTACAAAAAATGACGATATTAAAAATACAATAGAGAAGCTTTTGTCTGTGAAGACATATTGGAAATATGATGCAAATGACAATAATGAAAGTTTTTAACTTGATATATATCGTGACTTATCTAAAGAAATAAAATCTATTCAATTTAATACAGTAGAAAGACATATGGCTTATGAAAGATATAATGGACAATTAAGTGAAGGAGTCTATAGTTTACCATCTGTGGGGTGGGGAAAGACAAATGCATATTTGATGAAATTGGTATCTTAAAGGGGCAAACAATAGACTAAAGGGGTCTATCATTGAATTTAGCAAGAGAGAGGGTGATGTCCGCGTTGTGGAGGTGGTACCGAATTTTAGCTCTTTTTGATCTTCCCCAGCCACTCGTCGAGTGTCTTTTCGAACGCCATCTTTTTAGATTCGTAAAACTTCAGCGGTTTGGTGAGGTAGTTCTGTGCGACCCATCCGCCGAAGTTGTGTGGGTAGAGGTAACCTTTGGGGGAGGGGCTCTTGAGGTGGTCCGGGACGGGGAGTGCAGGGTTTTCCCGGACATACTTCAGTGCGTCGTTGATGGCGGTGTAGGCGGCGTTGGACTTGGGTGAAGAGGCGAGGTAGATGACGCACTGCGAGAGGATGATACGGCTTTCGGGGTAGCCGATCTTGGAGACTGCCTGCATCGTGGAGACGGCGAGGTTGAGGGCGTTGGGGTTGGCGTTGCCGATATCTTCACTGGCGAGGATGACGAGGCGTCTGGCGATGAACTCCGGCGGTTCCGCGCCATCGATCAGCCGTGCGAGGTAGTAGAGTGCGGCATCGACGTCGCTGCCGCGGATGCTTTTGATAAGGGCGGAGGCAAGGTTGTAGTGGGTATCGTCGCTGCTGACACCATCTTTGAGCATCGTCGGGCGGAGCGATTTGAGGGTGTCGAGCGTGATATGCTTGTCGACTTTGATCGCGAACTCCAGCAGGTTGAGGAGTGCCCGGCTGTCGCCTGCACTGGAGCCGATCAGGTACGCCATCGCATCTTCGTCGATGGTAAAATCTATCTTTTGCTGTACCCGTTCCACCAGCTCTGCCAGATCTTCATGAGAGAGGGGTTTGAACTCAAAAAGCATCGAGCGGGAGCGTATGCCCGATGTCAGGGTGAAGTAGGGGTTCTCTGTTGACGCACCGATGACGATGGCGATATTTTCCTCCATCGGGATCAGCAGTACCTCCTGCTGTGTTTTGCTGAGGCGGTGCACTTCGTCGACGAAGATGACGGGCTTGACCAGGGTGCCTTTGTACTGGGAGAAGATTTTGCGGAACTGTTCCACTTTCAGACTCGTGGCGTCGAGTTCGTAAAAGGGTGCGTCGAGTGTACGGGCGATGATTTTTGCCATTGTTGTTTTACCGCAGCCGGGCGGCCCGAAAAAGAAGGAGTGGGGGATATTGCCCGATTTGAGCAGCTTGTAAAAGGCGCTGTCGGGTGAGACGAGGTGCTTTTGCCCCACCACTTCATCGATCGTTTTGGGGCGAAAGAGTCTGGCGAAGTCAGTCACGGTTTTTTTTGCTTCCTTCGTGTTTGAGCCCCTGAAGATAGGTGTGCAGTGAATGGTACTCCGACTTGGTCAGAAAGCGGCTCTTCCCCGGCGGGATATCGAGGCTGATACCGCCGAACTCCACGCGCTTGAGATCCATCACATCGGCGTCGAAGTAGCCGAAAAAGCGTCGCAGTTCCCGGTTTTTGCCTTCGCTGATCGCGACCTTGAGTTTGGTATAGCCGCCGCTCTCTTTTTGTATTTTGTACCAGAGAAAAGGTGCGAAGTCCATCGAGACGATCTCGGTTTTGGCATGTGCCCCTTTGGTGGCGACATCTGCGTGGAGTCCTTTTTTCATCGCCTCTTCCATCGCTTCGGTGACGCTGCCTTTGATCTTGAGGTAGTAGACCCGCTCCAGTTTGCTGGTCATCAGTGCGGTGGCAACTTTGGGGTCGTCTGTGAGCAGCACGAGTCCTTCACTGGCGTAGTCGAGACGTCCGATAGGGATGAAGTGGTGGTAGCGTTTGGAGAGGTTGTCGTAGATCGTCTTTCTGCCGCGGTCATCTTTTTTGGTGACGAGTTCGCCCTTCTGTTTGTTGTAAAGTAGTACGGTAAACTCGTTTCTGGGGTGGACAAAACGCCCTTTGAGGTAGACTTTGTCTCCTTTTTGGACGTGGGTCGAGAGGTCGGTGATTACTTTGCCTTTGATCTTGACATGTCCGTTTTTGATCAGTTCGTCCGCTTCACGGCGGGAGTATTTGGTGTTGTGTGAGAGGTATTTGTTTAGTCGGATACCTTCGTTTTGCTGTTTCATTTGATTCCTGCTTCTATGAGATCATGAATATGCAAGATCCCTTTGATGTGTCCGGCTTCGTCGGTGATGACGAGGTGCTGGAGTTTGTTCTGTTCGATGATTTTGAGTGCATCACTGGCGAGCATATTTTCATCGGTGATGTATTTCGGGTTTTTGGTGGCGTACTCTTTTGCTTTGGCATCGAGTGAAAAGTCTGTTTTCATGAGCGCCCGGCGAAGATCGCCGTCGCTGAGTACGCCTGCGAGTTTGCCGTTTTCGGCGATCAGGACATTTCCGAGTCTCCCTTCACTCATCACGACGATGGTGTCTTTGAGGGGTGTGTCGGGTGTGACAATGGGAAGATGTTCCACTCTCATGAGATCTTTGATCTTGACAAAGAGCATTTTCCCCAGACTTCCCCCCGGATGAAAAGAGGCGAAATCCTCTTTTTTGAATCCCCGCTTTTCCATCATACAGACGGCGAGTGCATCACCGAGTGCCATCGTCAGTGTGGTGGAAGAGGTAGGTGCCACTCCGAGAGGGCATGCTTCCCGGGTGACTTTGATGGGGATGAAAACGTCGGCATATTTTCCCAGTGTTGTGGCTTTTGATTGTGCCATGGCGATAAGTGGGATATCGAAACGTTTGATGTGCGGGAGGATTCTGGTCAGCTCTTCACTCTCCCCGCTGTAACTGATGGCAAGTACCGCGTCCTCTTTGCCGATCATGCCCAGATCGCCGTGCAGTGCTTCGGTAGGGTGGAGAAAAAAGCTGCTGGTACCGGTGCTGGCGAAGGTAGCTGCCATCTTGGAGCCGACCAGACCGCTTTTGCCTACACCGGTGATGATCAGCTTGCCTTTGATCTTCGAGATGAGATCGACTGCCCGGGATATCTCGTCACCCAGAGCCGCAGCACTTGTTTGCAGCTCCGAGGCTTCTGTTTCGAGCACTTTTCTGGCGATATCGGTAAAGTTCATGAAGACTTACATTATGAAGATAGTCGGCACGATGGTCGGATACTTTTTCATCTGTCTGAAGATATGTTTACGCACCACCTGTCTGAGTGCATTTTCAACGACTCTTCCATCTTCGAGTTGATCTGGTTTTGCGTTGATCAGAAACTGGTCGAGGATATCTTCGATCTCTTTGGAGAAGGCTTTGTCCCGTCTGTCCGGAACGATACCGTATGTGCGCACGACCGGTTTGTTGATCAGTTTTTTGGTCTGTTTGTCGATCTGTGCGACAATCATGACGACACCGGCTTCGGCGAGGTTTTGTCTGTCCATGACCACATCATCTTCGATCTGTTTGTTCATCTGGTTGTCGATGTAGGTTTTACCCGCCTTGACAGTGCCTACTTTTTTGAGTCCTCTCTGGCTCACTTCCATCTGATCTCCATCGCTCATGAGATAAATATTTCTGGGGTTAACACCGCAGGCGATACCTGTCTGTGCATGTTTGTGGATATGGTTGTACTCACCGTGTACCGGCATGAAAAACTTCGGTTTGATCAGACGCAGCATCAGTTTCTGCTCCTCCATAGCGGCGTGTCCGCTGACGTGGATTTCACTGAAGTCCTGATACGCCACTTTCGCACCCGCTTTGATGAGGTAGTTGAGGACACGTGAAACGCTTGCTTCGTTGCCCGGAATCGCTTTGGCGGAGATGATGATCTGATCGGTCGGCTTGATTTTGATATGTCTGTGCTCATCTGTCGCCATCCTGAAAAGTGCACTCATCGTCTCACCCTGGCTTCCGGTCGTGACGATCAGTACATCTTTGTCCGCGTATTTGTTGACTTCATGAGGATCGATAAAGATACGGCGGTCGAGGTTGATGTATCCCAGTTCCATGGCGATGTCGAGGTTGCGTTCCATCGAACGTCCGATGACACACACTTTCCGGTTGTATTTGATACCGTGCTGTATCGCCTGATAGACCCTGTGGATATTGGAGGAGAATGTGGACATGATAACACGCCCTTTCGCCTGTGAAAAGATCTTGTCAAATGTCGGTCCGACGGTACTTTCGCTTTTGGTGATGCCTGCACGGTAAGAGTTGGTGGAGTCGCTCAGCAGCAGCAATACACCCTTTTCGCCGTAGTGTGCAAATCTGTGCAGATCTGTCGGATACCCGTCGATAGGTGTATGGTCTATCTTGAAGTCACCTGTGTGGATGATGGTTCCTGCATCGGTGGTGATCGCCAGTGAAGAGGCATCGATGATCGAGTGGGTGATATGCATCCATTCGATTTCAAAATCACCGATTTTATAGACTTTTCTCTTCTCTACCGGTCTGAAGTAACTCTTGTCTTTTTTAAGTCCGTGTTCGTCGAATTTGTTCGAGATCATACCCAGCGGCAGCGGTGTTCCGTAGATAGGGAACTTGAACTGCTTGAAAAAGTAGGGTACCGCACCGATATGATCTTCATGTCCGTGGGTGATGATGATTCCGTCTATTTTATCCTTGATCTTTCGGATATAGCTGAAGTCCGGTACGAGGATATCGACACCGTGCATATCTTCGCTTGGAAAACTCATCCCGATATCGATGATGATCGCCGAAGTGTTTGTCTCCATGATCATGAAGTTACCGCCGATCTCACCCAGACCGCCCAGCGGTGTGATTTTGACACTGGCATTGGAGGCTTTCATGTTGTTAAAGGTTGTCAGTGCATCGGAGCGTACTTTTTTGTTTGCTTTGATCGCATCTTTGATTTTGACTTCCCAGTCCTGGTTGCCCAGTTTGGCGGAAAATTTCGGAGGACCTTTGCGTTTTTTTGCAGGTCTGTTTTGCCCCTGACCCTGTTTTTGTCCCTGTCCTGGCTGAGCTTGTTGTTTTTGACCGCCGTTTTGGTTTCGGTTACGGTTTTGGTTGTTTCGCCGGTTGGGATTGTTCTTTTTCTGGTTCGGGTTTTTCGACTGTTCGCTGTTGTTGTTACTACTGTTTTGTTGGTTATTGTTGTTTTCTTCCATATATAATTCCCTATTTATTTAAATTTTTAAACAATAGGTGATAATCTGAAGTCTTGAGTTGATGGGGTCTTGCGACGGAAGATATTTCAAGTGTCTCAAACTGTTCCAAAAGAGCCTCTTTCGGATAAAGACTTTGCAGGTTTTTGATCAGCACTTTTCTGGGTTGCTGAAAAGCTGCCTTTAAAAACGCCTGAAAGGCTTCCAGCTCTTCTTTGGTCCCAAAGAGATCACTTTGCGTATAGTCCCGGAATTTTTCCAGTTGCAACACTGCCGATACCACTTTTGGCGGAGGATCGAAGCATTCTCTCCCCACATCAAAAAGTATCTGCGCTTTTGAAATACTATTTGCCAGAATCGACAGTGCCGAAAAAGCTTTTTCACCGCTTTTGGCGGCAAACTTCAGGGCAACCTCTTTTTGAATCATCACTAAAATCGATCGGCACTTTTGATCTGCAAGTGCTTTTAGTATGATGTTCGTTGCGACGTAGTAGGGCAGGTTTGCGATGAGATGGTACGCTTCATCTCTCAGAGAGTCGTGTTGCCACTCCTCTAAAACATCGTTGCAAACCAGTTCCAACTGACCGCTTTTCAGTTCGGTTTTAAATCGTTTCTGCAAATAACCGCATAACTCTAAGTCAATTTCAAAAGCTGTTACACGCTTTTGTGCATCTAACAGCTCTCTCGTTAAATCACCTAAGCCAGGTCCAATTTCGACGACCGGTTTGTCATCATTGGGCATCGCTTGGATGATCTTCTGTTTAACAGACTCATCTTTCAGAAAATTTTGACCAAATTTCTTTTTTGCTTTAATCAAACAGAGAGCCTTTTCATGAAACGTCCGATTATACTTTAATTTTGCTTAAGATTTGTTGATGGAGAGAGTTACTTCTCCACCTTCCCGTGCCATCCGAACATAATACCGCCCTTAAGGTCTCTGACTTTTTTGTATCCGACCTGCTTGGAGAGAAAATCTCCGACAACTTTTGTCCGGCTGGCGGTTCTGCAAACCAGGATTATCGGTTTGTTTTTATCGGGTGCCACTTTGTACAGTTCATCGAGAAATTTCTGAACATTGTAATTGCCGCGTTCGTCAAAAAACATAATCTTATGAGACCCCGGAATGACGCCCGTCTCTTTCCATTCGCCAGGTGTACGGATGTCGATTACAGGGGCATTTTGTGCCTGAAGCCTTTGAAGTTCATCCGCATCGATGCTGGTAAAATCGGCAAATAAGATTGCCTGAAATGTTACGATAAACAAGAGTATTTTTTTAAACATATTATCTCTCCTTATTTGTTTTTTTTAAAAATGCAATAGTATCTTCTTTTATGAAAAATTTCAAGAGTGATCGGTTTACTGAATCGTTACTTTTGCCTCTTCACGACAGGGCATTTTTTTTCTACATGGTGCTTTTGTAGCATTCTGTTCTGTGGCATTTTGTTCTGTAGCAACAGTTGCATTTATATCGATATCATGGTTTGCCTCTTTGAGAATAGCGAGAAATCTCTCCGGTGTGAAGCCTCCCACTTTTTTCTCAATCGTCTCTTCTTCTGTAGTGGGATCGACGAAAAAAAATGTAGGCGAATCAACTGACGAAAAACGTTGTGGATAGTGCCCCTTTTCGATATCTTTGATAACCACAAAATAGTGTTGGTTGAGATAATCCAGAACAGCGGGGCGTTCAAAAACGATATCTTTCATGTAAGCGCATACGGGACATCCGTCGTAGCTCATCATAACAAGTACAAGTTTGTTCTCTTTTTTCGCTTTGTAAACGGCATTTTGGTATGAGTAGACAGTAGTCAGTTGGTTTGCAAACAGAAAGCTTACAACCAGTGCTATCAAAAGTGAGATCTTTTTTATATTCATGGCAAATTCCTTATGGATAACTTAGCGCTTTTAGCAACTTGAAATTATAGCTTTTTTTTTGTGTAAGAATTGTGAAGGTAAAAATATAATAAATATTTTAAACTTTTTATTTAGCTATTTACATAACTTTTGCTATGATGAACAGTATGAATGAAATACCTTTGGATAAGCTTATCATCTGTTCAGAGTGTCATACCGTACATCGCAAAATCCGGCTCAAAGATGCCAAAGCGGCTTATTGTGACGAGTGTGAACATATTTTGTACCATCGTCATGACAATCTTCATGAGAAAGCGCTTGCGCTCAGCCTTGCGACACTGATCACATTTTTACTAGCGAGCTCTTTTGCTATCGTCAAGATCGAGATCAACGGTGTTTGGCACGGATTGACGCTGCCATTTGTTTTTGTAACGCTTTTCAAAGAGGAGTTTTTCATTGTCGGTTTGATCGTCAGTTTTCTGATATTTGTCATACCGATGCTCTACATCGTTATCTATACTTTTATCATGATACTGATGTACTTAAAGAGCGGTAAAGAGACCGTACGCAAACTGCTGGTGACGCTGGCGATGCTGCGTCCGTGGAATATGATAGAGATATTTCTGATCAGTATTCTGGTGGCACTGGTGAAACTGATCGGTTATGCACAGATCGAGTTCGGCGTCTCGTTCTGGGGTTTGATCGGTTTTATTTTGCTTGATATTTACTTGACCAAAGCGATACGGCTGGCAGATTTATGGGAGTTGTGGGATGAGATCTACCGTCAAAAGTAAACTGATCGCCTGTCCCGTATGTGACGCGGTAAACTACGATACCGGCGAAGCGCTTGTCTGCCGCCGCTGCCGGCACAAGGTATATCATGAAAAGGCAAAGAGTTATGCGCGGAGCTGGGCTTTTTTGATCACGGCGATGATTTTGTATCTGCCTGCCAATCTCTATCCGATCCTGATCACGCGCCAATTGGGGCACAGTCAGGAAAATACGATTATCGGAGGTATTCTCTCTTTGTGGGAGCACGGGAGTTATCCTATTGCGCTGATTATCCTGTTTGCGTCGGTTTTTGTTCCTATTGTCAAATTTATTATGTTACTCTATCTGCTGATAGCGGTGAAGATCGACACGGAAGCGTCAAAAGTGGACAAACACAAACTTTTTTACATCACTGAGATCATCGGTCCCTGGTCGATGGTGGATGTTTTTGTCGTGGCGATACTTGCAACACTGGTGCAGTATACTTATGTGAGCATCATCCCCGGTGTCGCTTCGACCGCATTTGCGCTGATGGTGATCTTTACGATGCTTTCGGCGCACAGTTTCGATACACGTATGATTTTACACAGCCAAAAAGAGAAAGAGAAGGAGTCGTAACCTATGCAGATTCATGAACCTAAAACGAGCAGAAAAAGCAAACTCTCTTTGCTGACATCGATCTGGATCGTTCCTGTGATCGCTCTTTTGATTTCCCTCTGGTTTGCGTATCAGTACTTTTCACAGCTGGGACCCGAGATCAAAATCCTCTTTAAACAAAACAGCGGGTTGCAGGCGAACCAGAGTTATGTCAAGTACCGTGACGTACCGATCGGTGTGGTCAAGGAGATATCTCTGGACAAAGAGAGTGACCGTGTGGTGGTCACAGTACGGATGAACAAAGAGGCAGAACCCTTTTTAAACGACAAAACGAAATTCTGGATTGTCAAACCCGAAGTGGGCAGCGGAGGGATCACCGGTCTGGATACGCTCATCTCAGGTACCTATATCAGTATGTATGCAGAAAAAGGGGATGGGCATAAAGTCAAAAAGGTCTATGAGGGACTCGACAAACCCTACATAGACAGAAACAACGACACAGGATACCGCTACCATCTGAGTGCACCGGATTCACGAAACCTGCATATCGGCAGTCCGGTCTATTATCGTAAGATCAGAGTCGGAGAGATCGAAGATATCCGGCTGGCGGATGATGGTATGAAAGTCGATTTTGATGTTTTTATCAAACACCCTTACACAGAGTATATCAGCAAAGAGACCAAGTTCTGGCTCATGAGCAATATCAGTTTTACATTTAACCACTCCGGGTTCAATCTCGATCTGGCACCGGTGTCGCACATACTCAACGGCGGGATCACGTTTGATACCCCTCCATTGATCGTTCATGAAAAGGAGCAGGGGATCTCATGTACCTTTTATCTTTACAAAGACAAGCTGGCGATGCAGAAGAAGCGTATCGGTCTCGGAAAAGCACATCAGCACCATTACTTCATGCTGGTTGATGAGCCTATCGCCAAACTCGATGTCGGTGCACCGGTGGAGTTTTTCGGTTTTCAGGTGGGCAGTGTTGTGGCGATGCACTCCGACTTTGACAACAGTGTGAAAAAGATCATCTCGACGATCGAAGTGTTGATCGACACCTCCGCTTTTGCGGACAGAAATGACAAGACGCGGCAGGATACAAAAAGATTTTTTGAAAATGCTGTCAGTCAGGGACTGCGTGCGAAGATCTCACAAAGTGACCCGATTACCGGCAGTCAGTATGTGGAACTGGTTTATGAAGGCAAAGCGGGACAGCGGCAGATCGAAAAGAGCGGAAATAAGGAGATCATCCCGACAGTTCGAAGCAACGATGCGGATATCGCCCAAAAACTTTCGCAGATACTGGATAAAGTCAATCAACTCGATGTCGAAGGATTGCTGGCAAGCGTGAAAAAAGCGGTCGATGACAATTCGCGCCAAAGTGTCAAGATACTCAGGGAGTTTGCGGTTGTGGCGAAAAACTTCAAAAAAATCTCTGCCGATCCGGCGCTGAAATCGACACCGAAAAAGATAGCGGCGATTCTTGGCGAGATGCAAAAAGCGCTTGACGGTATCAACGGACTGCTCCAGGCGAACGGCAACAAATCGGCACTTTCCCGTGAGATCACGATCACCCTCAGGGAGTTGACAAAAGCGTCTCAGTCGATCGAGAGGCTGACAAACAAACTTGAGAAAAAACCGAATGCACTTATTTTTGGAGACAAATAGATGAAATATATCATAAGCCTGATACTTACAGTACTCTTTACGGGGTGCGGTGCGAAACACTACTATATGCTCTCTTCTCCGCACAAGATCACAACTGTTCATGAAACCGACCAAAAGGTGATCGGCATAGAGAGTATCGAACTGCCTCCCTATATCACGGATGGGAGGGTGGCGATCCTGAAAAAAGATAACCGGGTCGAATTTCTCGACGATGCACTCTGGGCGGTCAATATGCAGGAAGATCTGACCAATGCGCTGATCTTTGACTTGCAAAAGAGTCTGCCAAAGAGCCAGATTTTCCACTATCCGTGGGAAGGGCATCAGCGTATCGACACGATCGTCCATATCAAGATCACCCGTTTTATCGCTTACAAAGGATATGTCTATCTGGATGCGGTGGTGCGGATCAACAACCGCGACAAAGTGGTTTCGCTCAAAGAGCCGACCGATATGCACAACAGCGCCAAAATCGTCGAGAGCATGAAAAGAGCTTTTTTCGCGCTGGAGCGTGAAGTGGTTTCCCTTTTAGACGATATAAAGAGATCAAAGTAGCAGAGGTAGATGATGGGAAAACTGAGAGTAGGGATACTGGTCGACGATACGGTTTTGCCGAAGTATCAGGCAGAGATAGTGGCAGAGTTGGAGCGAAGCGAGTGGTGTGAAATCGTCCTGTTTGTCAAAAAGCAGAAAGGATACGACCCCTATGCAAACTCA
>QNZT01000182.1 GCA_003978455.1 Sulfurospirillum sp. | reverse complement strand
AAAACTGGCAGAGAGTCTGCAGATCGACCTGATCGGACGCAGCCGGGGTCTGAAGCTGGTGGTCACGAAAGAGTATATTCATGAAACGCTTACCATAGCCGAAAAACCCTACCGTTTCAAGCTCTACGATACCGGCTTTACCCAGCCAAACACCCGCGTCAACGAAAAGATGATCGGCTGGGTCAAAACACATATCGGTACATATGAAAGCGACTTGCTGGAACTCTACTGCGGACACGGGAACTTTACGATCCCGCTGAGTGCACAGTTTGACAAAGTACTTGCGACCGAAATCTCCAAACGCTCGATCCAGAGCGCGAAAGAGAACTGTAAACTCAACGGAGTCGAAAATATCGCCTTTGTACGGCTGAGTGCGGAGGAGCTGACAGAGGCACTGGCAGGGAAACGCAGCTTCAGAAGACTGGAGGGCGTTGATCTTGGGGCATATCAATTCTCACATCTTTTCGTCGATCCTCCGCGTGCGGGACTGGATGAGATGACGCGTACATTTGCACAACAGTTTGAAACGATCCTCTATATATCGTGCAACCCTGAGACACTGTTACGGGATCTGGAGTTTTTCAAAGAGCGTTATGAGATTGTACGTTTTGCGGTATTTGACCAGTTTGCCTATACCAGACATCTGGAGTGTGGGGTGATTTTACAAAGAAGATAGTACATGAAGAGGATTTTACCTCTTCATGTAAAGAGAGGACTTGCCTCATTGCCAAAATTTGAGCGCGGTTCATCTGCGCGTGAGCCCTGCGCTGAGCAGAACTTAGCGTTAGCGTAGCTTTTGGGACTTTGTTCCAAAAGCGTTAACTTAATGGGTCTTTTTTACTGTATCGCTCTCGTTTTTTCATCTACGATACACGGTACAGGCTCTTCTACAACCGGTGCAGGTTCAACCACTACAGGAGCCGGTGCAGGTGTTTCAACAACTGGTGCTGGTGGTGCAACCGGCGCAGGTTTCGGGTCACAGCAACTTACCTTTTTCGCACACCCTCCGAGCATTATCAACGCTGCCAAAGAGGCAATAACTAAAATACTTTTTCTCATATTGAATCCTTTTTAAAAATATTATATAACGTATTATACTACATAATTGTAACGAACCGCTGAACATTTTAGGATTTATGCAATCTTAAATTTAAAATTAGTTACAATATTTAGTATGAAGACGTTTATATTTTTGCTGATTTTGATTGTCGCTTTTTTCACCTATATATTTACTTCTGACGACAACCGTTCCGTTCGAAGAGGAGTAGCCCCTGCAATGCAAGAGCAAATCCCTACCCTCGAACAATTGGAAGAATCGGCAGAAACTGATTTTTCTGAAGATTTTGATCTCTCAGAGCAAAGATCATCAAGCCTGGAGCAAACCAATATATACAGTGCAGATACACCTCCCATTCCTGAAAATATGACCTTTGACAAATTTGAATCGATATTGCTTGAGATCAACCCCTATTATCCCAAAAGTGCTATCACACTAAACCTACCTCTCTCATCTGTCATTCGCACAGAAGCGGAAAAAGCGGCATTTCGTGAAAAAATGCAACATGATTTTCACCTCCCCGAATCGAAGATCGATCAATTGATGAAACAGCACAAACTTATCTGGGACTGGATCAATCTGCTGCGTTAATTGGGTCTTAATCAAAATAGCAGTAAAATCAAAGAATGCACCTTCTTGAAAGCGATGATAAACTCACCCGTCTCCATACAGCAGGACTTGTAGTACGTCCTAACTCACCGGAACTCGAAAAGTACTACTATATTCTCAAAAATGCACTCAAGAAATATAACGTCTCTTTACTGATCGAAGAGCAAAGTGCCAAACAGTTCGGCATTTCCGGCGTACCCGATAAAGAGATGTTTGAAAAAAGCGATATTCTGATCTCCATAGGCGGTGATGGAACTCTGCTGTCGCTCAGTCGCAGAAGCTACAAATACAACAAGCCTATTCTCGGTATCAATGCGGGGAATCTGGGATTTTTGACAGATATCAAACTCGATGAAATCGAACAATTTATCGACAAAATCTTTCAGGGAAAGTATCGAATCGATCATCGTATGGTACTTGACGTAATACTCGCTTCACAGGTTGGCGACAAATCATTGATTGCATTTAACGATGTTGTGCTTTCACGCCCGTCGATCGAAGGCATGGTCAATGTCGATGCCTATATCACTTCTCATAAAGCACATATGCAAAAAAAACATTTAAACCGTTACTATGGAGACGGCGTGATCGTCTCCACTCCCACAGGTTCGACAGCATACAATCTCTCGGCAGGAGGCCCGATCGTCTATCCACTGACAGAGGCGATCATCGTTACTCCGATCTGTCCCCACTCTCTGACAGAACGTCCGCTGGTACTTCCTGCTGACTTTGAGATCTCATTTGAGAGTGATGATGAGACGATTATCGTTGTAGATGGACAAGATATTTACAATTTGAAATTTTTCGATACAATCTGCATCAAAATTGCATCCAAAGGCATACGTATGATTCATCGTATGGAACGTAACTATTTTGATATACTCAAACAAAAACTACACTGGGGTAGCCACCATTGATTGAACGATTTTATCTCAAAAACCATCTCAGTTTCAGGGAAGTCACCCTGGAATTCGATCACAACTTTATTGTCTTTACCGGTGCAAGCGGTGCCGGAAAATCTGTGCTGATGGAGGCACTTCTTGCACTTTTCGGGCTCAAAGAGTGCGATGCAGGATATATCGAAGCGACGGTGGCACAGAAACTGAACCTGGAAGATTACGGGATAGAAGAGGATAGTCCCAATATATTCAGAATGTCCAGAGAGAAAACTGCCCGCTACTTTATCAACAACCGTCAGGTATCGAAGAAAAACATCAAAACCATATCCAAAGGCTTTATCAACTACCTCTCCCTGCGGGAGTTTACAGAGTTTGAAAATGACAACCTGATCGCGTTGCTCGATGCCATCGCCGCAACTATCACAAAAAGCCATCCTGACCTGCTTCACTCATATCATGAAACCTATCTGCGTCACAAGAAAATATCCGCGGCGCTGACAAAAATTCTTGAAGAGGAGAAAAAAGTTCAGGAACTCAAAGAGTTTACCATCTTTGAGATAGATAAAATCGAAAAAATCGCACCCGTCCCGGAAGAGTACGATGCACTGATGCAACAAAAAAGAGAACTTTCCAAAAAAGAGAAGATCGAGCAGAGCATCGAAGAGGCGTCCCAAATCTTTCAACATACCCCGAAAGTTGCGGAGGCATTGCAACTTTTAGAGACAGAGAGTACCTTTTTTGACGATGCGATCACGCAACTTGAAGCTATTTTCGAAGAGGCTCGCGGCAGACTTGATGAATTGGCGGATATCGATATCGAATATCTGCTCGATCGTATCGAGCAACTCTCCTCACTCAAACGAAAACACGGATCTATCGAAGAAGCACTTATCTACCTTCAGAAGAAAAAAGAGGAGCTCGAACACTACGAAAATCTCTCTTTCGAAAAAGAGCAACTTCAAAAAGATCAGACGCTACTCCAAAAAGAGGTTGACAAACTCGCGGGACAACTCACAAAACAGCGCACCAAAGCACTGAAAATACTACAGGAGCGTGTCGAACACTACCTGAGACTACTCTATCTGGAACAGGTGACATTTAGCATCGCTGAAACCACACCGGGTGAAAATGGAAAAGATCAGATCAATATCCAACTCAAAACTGCCGATCTGAAAAAAATCAGTGCCGGAGAACTCAATAGACTGCGACTTGCTTTTCTTGCAGCTTCCAGTGAGTTTGTACATGAAAAAGGAGGCGTATTGGTGCTTGATGAAATCGACGCCAATGTCAGCGGAAAAGAGTCTATGAGTATCGCAACCGTGCTCAAACAGCTCTCGCACACATACCAGATCTTTGCCATCAGTCACCAGCCTCAACTCTCTTCGGCTGCGGATATCCACTTCCTCGTACATAAGGAGAATGAAGAGAGCAGTGTATCCAAACTCGATCATGAAGGACGTATCAAAGAGCTCTCCCGTATGATCAGCGCGGAAGAGATCAGCGACGAAGCGGTCAACTTCGCCAAAAGCCTGCTTGAGAAAAGGTAAAGCGTGCTAAAAGGTAGTGCGCTTTGTCTTACATTTCCTCTCCATAAGGTGTACAAAGCTCTTTTTTATGCTATAATAGAGGTGTTCAAATATTTAAGAAGGAGTCTGTTATGTCAAAAGTTGTTAAAGTGATCGAGGTACTCTCACAGTCAAATAAAAGTTGGGAAGATGCTGCACAAAACGCAATCAAAGAAGCTTCAAAATCGATCAAAAACATCAAGTCTATCTATATCAAAGAGAAGAGTGCCAAAGTGGTTGACGACAAGATTGTCAAATACCGCATCACTGCAAAAATCTCATTTGTCATCGAGTAAAAGAGTGGGAGGATATTAGTATCCTCTTACACTCAGCATTTCATTACGCTACACATATTACAATATACTTCACAACTTCCATGCTGAAGGATTTTCATGATCATCGATACCCACTGCCATCTCAATGACAAACGTTTTGAGAAAGATCTCGATCAAGTGATTGAACGAGCTTTCGACGCAGGTGTCAAAGGGATGATTATCCCGGGGGCAGATCCCGCCGAACTGCCCAAAGCGATTGAGATCGCGGAAGAGTATGAAAATATCTATTTTGCAGTCGGAGTTCATCCCTACGACAGGGAAGACTTCGATCTCACCTACCTTGAAAAGCATATCACCCATCCCAAATGTATCGCTGTCGGAGAATGCGGACTCGACTACTTTCGGCTTCCGGAAGATCCAAAGGAAAAAGAGGCAGAGAAAGCTGCCCAAAAAGAGATTTTCCGTCAACAGATCGATTTGGCGAAACGGTACAAAAAACCTTTGATCATTCACATCCGTGACGCCTCCAAAGATAGTCTCGACACACTGCTGGAAGAAGATGCCTCCAAAGTGGGCGGTGTATTGCACTGCTACAACGCCAGTCCCCTTTTACTGGAGTTGAACAAACACGGTTTTTACTACGGTATCGGCGGTGTGGTGACTTTTAAAAATGCCAAAAAGCTCGTGGAAATCTTACCTGAAATCCCCCTGGAGAAGTTGCTGATCGAAACCGACGCACCCTACCTTACACCGCATCCGCACAGGGGAGAACGCAACGAGCCGTTTTATACCACCCTTGTCGCAGACAAAATGTCTGAAATTTTGGATATAGAACGTAGTGAACTTGAGGATATCGTGCTTGCAAACACCCGTAGATTGTTTAAAACTTTTTTTTAAATAAGTTATAAGTACTCTTTAACTACAATCATCGCTATCGTAAAAAGTACACCACAGCTACTTTTCCAGGGGATTTCATTGCATATGATGAAGATTTTTCTTTTTATAACGTTGGTTTTGATATGCCTTCTTCCAAATAACGCTTATGCAAAGACTACAGCACTGGATATCCAACCCGATAAAGAGATTGAAATTCTCGAAAGTCTCGATATAAATCCCCTCTTTTTCAATGACGAACACTATCTTAAAATCAAAGAGAATATCAACCAGCTTAAAAAAATCTTTTTCCTCAAAACACTCAAGCGCGGCAATCTTTTCATGCCAAACCTACAGGAGCTGCTGAACGAGTCGGATATTCCCAATACTTTCCTCTATATGGCGATGGTCGAATCCAAATTCCTTGCCGATAGCAAGTCACACAAACACGCAGCAGGATTGTGGCAATTTATGCCGGCAACTGCCAAAGTCTATAAACTGAAAAAAGACAGAGAAGTCGATGAGCGCCTCGATCCGATCAAATCCACCAAGGCAGCTATCGAATATCTTAAATATTTGCATGCCCGCTTCCATAAATGGTACCTTGCCGCCATGGCATACAACTGCGGTGGCGGACGTCTCAATCGAGCGATTAAACGTGCGGGAACAGACGATCTCGCCGTTTTGCTGGATGAGAGCGCAGGGTATCTTCCCAAAGAGACCAGAGACTACATACAGCGTATCATAGTTGCCGCACTGCTGGCACATGACAAAAAAATTCTCAAGAAAAACAACAACAACCATCTTTACGGTTTTTGCAGCAACAAAAAACTGATAAAACTCTATTTTAAGGGTGGAGAGACTCTCTCCAGTATCGCATACAAGCTAGGCGTTCCATACAAAAAGCTGAAAGCCTGCAACCCCCATCTCATCAAAAACAGGCTTCCTGCCAATAAAAAGATGTATTATGTCTATCTACCCGAAGATCTCGCAGAAAAAGTAAAACACAAAATCAAGAACAGCGGAGAAACGTTTGTCTACTATGTCCAGCCTAACGATACCCTCTACAGGATCAGCAAACGATTCAATATCAAACTTAAAGCGTTACGGGCACTAAATCCACAACTGGAAAAACAGCGAATTCTGAAGATAGGTATGCCTCTGACACTGCTGGGAAAAATTCCAGAGGATCTTCCGGAATCGGTACTACAACCAAAAGCGAAAAAGAGACATAAAGTGATCACCTATACAACACAGGAAAAGACCTCGCTTTATGAACTCAGCCTCAAGTTCAACAACAAACTCTCCGCCCTGAAAAAGCTCAATCCCAAACTCAGAGATCCCATCAAAGCGGGAACCGAGGTCAAAGTGGTTACGACTAAAAAACAAAACGAGTTTACAGAACAAAAAAATGCAGTCGCTCTCTTTAAAACCAAAGAGATCGACACCGACACCAACCAAAGTGTTACCGACGACAACGATACAAATCAGACAGACATAGAGATACTCAGGCTACTTCCCAAAACAAAAACCGAACAGAACACCACCCTTTCAAATGTACTTGCGAAAACAGAAAGCATAGTTCCGAAAAAACTACCGTTTTACAAAACAGTGACATATACAATCCAAAAAGGTGATACACTCGCAGAAGTCGCGAAATATTTTCATCTCAGCATCAGTGATCTTTTCAAGCCGGGAAATATTTTGATCATGAAACTCAAAGCAACTGCCGATCACAATAGCAGCGCAGAATTGAACAAGAGTATTTTACCCCAAAACCCCGGAGTATAGATGCAGATATACAGATCGCTTTTGTTGGCACCTGTCCTTTTCTTCATGAGCGGATGCACCACTATGCAAAACCCTTTCGTTCCGATCGACGAAAACAGCTACACTTCCCAACCTGTTATATTTCCTGTTCCCCCGCAAAAGCCGATCACCGGCAAAAATATGTATCGTGCTACCATGAAGCCCTACTGTGTCAAAGGGGTGACGTATTGTCCCACTACTGTTTATGTCGGAGAAAAATTTCGGGGTATCGCAAGCTGGTACGGTCCCAATTTTCACGGTACGCAGACTTCCAATGGAGAGTACTACGATATGTACGGACATACAGCGGCACACAAAACACTTCCGATCAACACGATGGTCAAAGTGACCAATCTCTCCACCGGGAAAAGTACGGTCGTACGTATCAACGACAGGGGTCCCTTTGTCAAAAACAGGATCATCGATCTCTCCTATCAGGCTGCAAAAGAGATAGGCGTCATCAAACATGGTACCGCCAATGTAGAACTTGAAGTGATCAGTTTCGATCCCAGTGCCAGCCGCTACGCACACAAAAAGTCACTTCCCCCTCCTCGCTCTTCTGTCACAGATACCGCTTCACCGGTAAAAAATGTTCATGAAGTACAACAGCCTCACCCCCAAAAGGCACTCAGTGTTGTACAGTCGGGAGGCTTCAACATACAGATCGCCTCTTTCAGCGACGAAAACAAGGCACTCGCTTTCAAAAGAAAGTGCTATAATGTCGTCAAAGCGCATCCGATAGAGATCAGAAAAAAGAAAATCGCAACACAGCCGATATACAGCATATTGATCAGCGGTTTTCAAAGTATCGAAGCGGCAAAAGCGTATATCAAACGTTATCACTACAAAGATGCCTTTGTGGTAAGGGATTAGCAAAAGATGACAACTATTCAAAGAGATACCAAAGAGACACAGATAGAGGCACAACTGTCACTCTACGGAAACGGGCAAAACAGCATCGAAACCGGTATCGGTTTTTTTGACCATATGCTTGAGGCATTCAGCAAACATGGTCTGATCGATCTGAAACTCGTGTGCAGGGGAGATATCCATATCGATTTTCACCACAGTGTCGAAGATACGGGAATCGTCATCGGTGAAGCACTCAGAAAAGAGATATTTCCGATACAAAATATCGAACGATACGGTGAAGCGACAGTGGTGATGGACGAAGCCGCCGTCAATACCGCACTGGATCTGAGTAACCGTCCTTTTCTCCATTTTGAAGTGGATGTCCGCGACAAGATCGGAGATTTTGACACAGAACTGGTCGAAGAGTTTTTCAGAGCGCTCTGTTTCAATGCAGGCATCACGGCACACATCGTCTCTCTGCGGGGCAAAAACCGCCACCATATCGTCGAGGCGACATTTAAGTCCTTTGCCGTTGCACTGCGCCGCGCCGTAGCGAAAAATGACCGCATCGGGATACCCAGCACCAAAGGCGTTCTGTGATAGAGCTGCTCGTGCTCGATGTCGACGGCTGCATGACAGACGGATCGATCATCTATACCCAAAACGGAGATGAGATCAAAGCATTTAATGTCAAGGATGGTCTGGCTATCGTCAGCTGGATACGTATGGGCAAAAAAGTGGCGATCATCACCGGAAGAGAATCAAAAATCGTCGAAAAACGTGCCAGAGAGCTGGGCATACAGCATCTTCGCCAGGGTATCCGGGACAAAGAGAGAGAGCTCAAAATGATACTCGAAGCAGAAAAACTCACTTTTGACAATGTTGCTGTTATCGGCGACGACCTCAACGACTACCATATGCTCAGACTGGCAAAACGCTCTTTTACCCCGGCAAACGGTGTCGCATATATACAGGCACTTGTCCAGACCGTGCTGGGTAAAAAGGGCGGCGATGGCTGTATCCGGGAGATGATCGATATCATCGTCGCAGAAGAGGGACTCGAAGAGGAGTTTTTAAAACAGTGGCTGTAAAGATATTTGCCGTAATTTTACTGCTACTCATCATGGAAATCACCTTCTTAAGTACGAAAGAGCCTGTTACGCTTGAGATCAAACACCCCAAACTCAATTTCAGTGACATCACGTTTGAAAATCTTGACGCTTTTCTCTTCACCCCCGAAGGGCTCAGGGGAGAGCTGAAATCATCCAAAACACTGATCTACAAAGATCATGATGAGCTTTACGATATATATGCTATTCTCTATTTCAGCGACCACAACGATACACTTAAAGCCAAAAAAGCACACTACAAGGGAAACATCCTGCACCTCACCGACGACATCACATACCGCTCCAACAACACTTTTCTTTTAAAAAGCGACGATTTAGTGTATAATATCGACACTGAAGTCGCTGTATCACAAACGCCGTTTTTACTGGAACAAAACGGCTCGAAAGCGACAGGCAATCATCTGGTATATGATGCGATCAAACGAGAAGTCAAAGCCGAAGATGTTGTATTTACGATAGAAGAAGAGGATCAATAAAAGTTGAAGTTTTTAGTACTGTTTCTACTGACTGCCATTTTACTCTATGCTGAGAAAGTCACTGTCACCGCAGACCATTTTGAAGCCTATGAAAACAAAAAAATCTCGATCCTCACCGGACACGTCCATATCCAAAAGGGAACCGACGATATCAACGCGGACAGACTGGTTATCGAACTCAACAGCAAAAACAGACCGATACGCTATATACTTACCGGGCATGTTCAATTTGATATACACACCCAAAGGGAGCACTATACCGGTACTGCACAGAAAATCATGTACGACTCTGCGCAAAAACGCTATATTGCCGAGGGAAATGTTTTTTTGAGAGAGAAAAACAGCGATAAAACACTTCATGGTGAAAAGATAGTGATTGACCGTACCAGCGGAAAGACAATCATAACGGGCAAAAGAGACAAACCTGTCAAATTTACCTTTACGGTCGAGGAGTAAACGATGCTCAGGATTACAGAAGCCTCTTTTATCACGTCGGCTGCCAATATTTCGCAGGCACTTCCGGAGGATTTGAGTGAAATCGCTGTCATCGGTCGCAGCAATGTAGGCAAAAGCAGTTTCATCAACTCCCTGACCAACCGTAAAAATCTGGCAAAAAGCTCTTCGACACCCGGAAAAACACGCCTGATCAACTTTTTTGCAATCACTTTTGACTGCAACGGGGAAAAATATCAGGCGCGTCTGGTCGATCTGCCCGGTTTTGGATATGCAAAAGTTTCCAAAAGTGAAAAATATGCCTGGCAAAAAAGCCTGAGCGAGTTTATCACCAAACGCTCCGCCATCCGTCTTTTTATCCTGCTGCAAGATGCCAGACACCCGGATATGCAGATCGACACAGAAGTCAAAGCCTATCTCGAATCGATCAAAAGAGCCGATCAGGAGATTTTGGTCATATTCACCAAAGGAGACAAACTGAACCAGAAAGGCAAATCCGCTTTGAAAAAAGCCTCCCCCGACGCACTGCTGGTTTCCAATCTGAAAAAGAGCGGTATCGAAAAAGCGACAGGAAAGATTTTTGAAAAGCTCTTCATGAAACGGTGTGAAGATGGGTGATATCGTCTACAAAAAGCCGAAACTCGATGCTATCGCGCAGATGCAGGAGCTGGTACTTCCCGAAATAAAATCGGGGAAAATACTTTTTCGCTCAGACGATGAGGTAGCCACCAACATCCGCTCCTACACACTGGCGACAAAGCAAGAGAGGGTCGTCGGTTTTGTGGCGCTGCATATCCATACACCCACACTTGCGGAAGTCCGCAGTTTGATCGTATCTGAGCAGATGCGGGGTCACGGTATAGGCGCGAAACTGGTACAATCATGCATCAGAGAGGCTCACGAGCTTGGCATCGAACGCCTTTTTACCCTGACGTACGAACAGCGTTTCTTTGAAAAACTCGGTTTTTCCGAAATCCCCAAAGAGTCACTCCCTGAACATAAAATATGGGCGGACTGTGTCAAATGCAAACATTTTCCTATCTGCGACGAAGTCGCTTTAATCTACAACCTCTCCTAGCCCTGCTGCTGTTTGGCGCAGCAATGGTCTATGAAGCGGTCGGAACGGTCTATATCTGGCTCACACCGTTGCTGGGAGTCGGTTTCTACCTGTGGCGACGCTACCGTACACAAAAACGATACTATTTCCCGATCACGCTTTTCTTTCTCTATACGCTCTACTTTGAGATAGACAGAGATATGATTCTTTTCTCTTTTATCCTGCTGGCACTTTTGTATCACTATTTTCTGGCAGAAAAGATCGAACATACTATGAACTGTATCTTTTGTATCGATCTGATCTATGTCCTCTATGCCTATCTGGGGTATTATCTGATCAATCTGTTTCTTGCATTTTTGTTCAATCTGCCTTTTCCCGAGTTTACACCGCTCTATTTTATATATATTGTTA
>QNZT01000055.1 GCA_003978455.1 Sulfurospirillum sp. | reverse complement strand
AACAGAAACTCGATCCAGGGATCATTTGTAAAAAACGTCAGGGTGGAGGATGGAAATCTATTGGTTACATTCGGATTGTAGCCGAAAAATTTCTTCGGCTACAGTAGATTAGTTCAGATAAGGCGATATCGCTTCGATGATCGCCTGACCAAAAGCTTCTCTGCCGTTTTGGTTCGGATGGGTATTGTCTCCGAAAGACCACTTGTGGTCTTCATCTACACCCGGTTCTATTTGCAATGTTTTTTGAAAGAAATCTGCGAAAAACCAGCCGTTCTCTTTCGCCAGTACTTTTCCCTTTTCGCGATAACCAAGCAATCTGCGTGCTTTTGTAAGATATTCATTATGTGTCTTAGGATTCCAATAGTTAGGCACACCCGAGGTTGCAATCCCGACAGTCACAGAGTGTCCGACACCGTTTTTCACTCTATCAACCACCCTTTTCACACGATCTTCCCACTGTTTGATACTTTTGATACGGCACTGGTTGGCGATCGTCTGCGGTACAGTATTTATTTCATGAACTGCTTGCCCGCTGTATGTAACGATTTTCGACAAGGTGACCTTGTTTCCGGTTGAATCTTTTGCAACGATACCTACAGCCATATCTTCGATATCTCCCTTATAATCGCCCATCACAACGACATCACCTTTGGCTACAGTGACACTCCTTCCTAGTCTGAGCGTTTTCCCGTTGCTGCTAAAATGTACCGGATTTTCGATGATCCAGCTATTGGTACTTGACTCTCTCGACACCCTATAACCTATCTCTCTCGCCCATGTTTTCGCATCGTTTGTACCCGACTCAAATATAAAGAGATCAGGATCAAAAGCGATAATATCATTGACTGTCGAGTGCGGTCTCTTTTCCAAAAAATTTGCCGCTTCAAAGCCACCGACTCCGGCATTTTGAAAATAGTACATATGATTGGTGATGAAATTGAGATGAAGCTCACCACTAAGAACTTTCAGCGTAAAGGTGTGTGCCTGATCCTTATCAAGCTTCCAGACCTTGATAGCACGAGGATTATTTTCCCGAAAAGCTTTATAAAAGTGTGTATTCGTATCATCAAACACCTTTTTCACCGGTAAGTAGTTTCCTGCGGGAATCGTAAATCTAAAAGTTTGACCATCTACATCCATCTCTATCTTCGTATCGACATTCGCCCCACCAAAGGCGATCGCGATCTCATCCGAGGCATTTAGCGTACCTGTCAAACTCTTACCCGCACTGTAGACTTTGAGTTTACCCTGATAACTCATTGGTGTTTCGATCACATCATTGTTCTGTGACAACTCATCTGGACCAATGGTATCGGCGACATTTTCTCTGAAATATTTCTCCACCTCACCCACATAGGAAAGTTCTCCCAGATAACCTTCACCATCATTCTCTGTATTTTCGATATTGCCATGCGTGATCGAGCTTCCGGCTATAGATATCCTGTCAAATGTAAAAGGATTCTCTGAAGTATGTGAAGAGGGTTCATCTCTGGAGAAACTACCTCCCCCACACCCTGAGAGCAACAACATGAATCCAAATATACAACCTGATATTTTTAAGCTTTTCATCATATTTCTTATCTTCCTTATCATAAAATATGATCTATATTATCATAAAAAGAGGGCTTTGTATAGTTTTAGAGAAAAAATTGTATTAAATCTTAAACTCTTCTGCTACCTCTTTTCCCTTGTCAAAACCTTTCAGTGTCAGTTGTGATCCTTCCATATAGCCCTCCTCTTTGAGCTCTTTGAGGAGTTTTTTTGCCTCTTTGAGGGTAAACATACCCGTCTCTTCGAGTTTCAGCAGGACTTCCTGTATCGTTTCATCATCCTCTTTGGTGTAGATGCCGAGTAAGAGTACTTTTTTTTCCAGTTGCATCATGAAACCTTTATACCGGTTTGATCACTACCATGATAACGATGACGATCATCAGGAGTGTCGGTACTTCGTTATAGGCTCTGAAAAATTTGCCGCTTTTGGTACAGGTACCCTCTTTGAGTTTTTTCTTGAAATATCCGAGGCTGAAATGGTAGGCAATGAGTAGCAGAACCGCCGTCAGTTTGATGTGGAGCCAAATGCCGCTTTTGAAGAGTCCGGGGTTGAGCCAGATCATCAACACTCCGCTCAAAAGTGTCGCCCAGAGTGCCGGGACACCGATAAAACTGTAGAGCTTCTCTTCCTGTATCTTGATCACATCGGTGAAACAGGCACCGTTTTGTTCATGCTCTTTGTGGTACACATATAGTCTTGGCTGATAAAAGAGCATCGCCATCCACGAGATAAAACTCATCACATGAAATGCGAGAATCCAGCTATAATATTCCATCTATTTTTCCTTTTGATTGATTTGTTTGGGTAGTGTGTAGAAGTCCACACCCGCAATATTTTGTTTGACCACTTTGCCTTCATGAAAGAGTCTCTCCAGCTCTTTTTGGGCATTTTCCGAAAAGAGATATGCCACATCCGACGTACTCTGCGGTCTTCTTGCGATCGTCGCGAGAATCTCATCCTCTGAAAAGTCCACTTTCTCCTGCGGTATCTCTTTATGCATGATCGAGATATTCTGCCTACCGAGGTGTGCGCTTAACACTTTGAGCCTCTCGGTGGATACGCCTTTGACATCGTAAGCCGGAGGTCGGTCGATGGTTCCCAGATCGACACGGTCGGGCTTGATCTCTGCGAGCACTTTTGCCAGAGCCTCCATCTCCCTCTCTTTATCGTTCACCCCCGCCACTACCAGGATCTCGATGATCAACGCTTTGTCATAACGTTTGCGAAACGCTTTCATCCCTTCGACGATCCGCGCAATCTCCACACCTTTCAGCGGACGGTCGATCTTTTTGAAACACGTCTTCGTAGCACAGTCGAGTGAGAGTTTGACGATATCTATCTCGCTTAAGATATCTGCGATTTTTGGCTCAGCGATCGTAGAAGCATTGGAGAGTATCAGTAGCTTTTTATCACCTTTGATCCGGTTCAGCCCCGTGACCAGATCATCCAGATAGGGGTAGAGTGTCGGTTCTCCGTTGGCAGTGATCGTGATCACATCGATATCCGGAAACTCTTCAAGTGCACGGCGAACCTCTTCGAGTACTGCATCCGCTGCAGGAGGGTTTTCAACACTATCCGTCACTTTGGCAGGTTTGAGTTCACAGTAGAGACAGTCGAAGTTACACGATTTTTGTTCAGGACTCAGATCGATCCCCAGTGAAAGTCCGAAACGCCGGGATGATACCGGTCCGAAAATATAGTTATACATACCAAAAGCATACTACAACAAACGTAAAAAGCCACTTTTACGCCACTATTTTATGGTATAATGGACACATCTCGACGATCAAAGGATATGTTATGCAAAGGTTCTGGCTTCTCTTTCTGCTCTCACTCTCACTTCTGCCCGCCGATACCGCGCTGATCCTGCACAAAGGGTGGCAACTCATCGGTTCCACTTCCAAAATCACAGATATGTCTCTTTTTGAGAAAGAGAATGTCGAACAACTCTGGCACTACGATGCCGCAACTCAGAGCTGGAAAGGTTACTCTCCCGATCCGGCTATCTCCAAAAAGATCAGTGACAAAGGGTACGGCACGATCGATACCCTCCAGAGCTGGCACGGTTTCTGGATCAAAAGCAAACAGGAATGGGTACTGACACTACCGACTGCAAACGGCAGCTCCGATGAGAACATCACACTCCAGAAGGGGTGGAACCTCATCTCACTGCCCGTCGATACCGTGGTCTCCCCGCACATCTTTGACGGCAAGACTGTCTGGAAATACAGCAATAAGGAGTGGAAATATTTCGATACCGATACACAAGAACAGTTTCCTCTCATCTCCCACATCACCAACAGCGACGGTATCTGGGTCAAGTCCAACAAAGAACAGACGATCTCCACCGTCACCGATTCAGCAAAACTACACAACTTCGCTTCCCAAAAAGAGATGAAATCCTACATACGTGATATGCTGCTCACACACAAACGACCGATATGCGGTTACTATCCGCTTGCAGCGCTCGGCACACCGGTTAACACGATGGAACCTGCCGGAGGCGGAGCAGCGGATCAGGCGGCGTCAAAAAACGAAGCACCCACTTTCTCGGGAGCAGAGGCGCAAAACAGTTCCCAGACCAATCTCCAGGAATCCGGTGTCGATGAAGCAGATATCATCAAGCACAACGACAATGCGATCTTTTTTCTCTATCGTGACAACACAGCATCACGCACAAAAATCGGAGTCACCACCTTTGCTGATATCCTGAACGGTCAAACAACCCCTTCTGCCAGCATTACACCCCGTGGAGATGCGTCGGATATGTATTTTTCGGGAGAGAAACTCGTTGTACTCTCACGGTACGATTTCAATTATGAGATCCCGAACAATGCGACTATTGAGGATATTGAGCAAATCAAAAGAAGGGGCGAGATCCCCTCTTTTATGGTTGAAATATACAGCATCTCTGATCTGAACAATATCCGAAAACTTCATGAACTCAGAATCGACGGCTATATCAACACCAGCAGGGTCGTTGACGGCACACTCTACCTCGTCAGTCAGTTTTACCCGACGGTAGATCTCGATTATCCGCATATCTACGTCGATGCACCCGAGTGTAAAGAGTACTTTTACGGCGGTGTGCCCGTACCTGTCACTGAGCCGGATGTCACGCAGGAGGAAGGATCAGGAGGAAGCGGCGGCGGTGAAACTGCACCGCCACCGCCCCAAAAAGATCGTGCAATCGTTGCGGAGGATTATAAAAAGTATGCCCGATGTTACGGTTTGAGGGCAGATAAAGAGCATAAATTTTACAGAGATGATTATGATCATCCACAGATTATCAGCGAGAATCTGATACCGAAATTTGTCAGAGACAAGACCACAGAAAAGCCGCTGATCACACCACAAACCCTCTTCGCCCCCGACAAAAAAGATCAGGAAGCGGTCATCACCACCGTTTCCAAAATCGATCTTGCAGAGGGTACGCTGACACAGACCGGATCAGTGCTGGGACACAGCGATACCGTCTATGCCTCTGCCGACGCGCTTTATCTGGTCTCTTCCCGATACCCGATTTTTTACAGTTTTGATAGTTACGCATTGCGTTCAGCACTCTATAAATTTGATCTTGGGGAAAAATTCGGATACGAAGCAAGCGGTTTTGTACGGGGCAAGCCGCTCAACCGGTTCAGCCTCAGTGACTACAACGATACACTCCGCATCGCAGTGACAGAAGGCACATCATGGCAAAACAACACCAAAAACACGCTCTATACACTCAAGACATATCAGGATGCTCTGGTGATTCAGGGCGTACTCAGCGGGCTCGGCAAAAAAGGCGAAACGATCCACGCAGTCAGATTTCTGGGCAACCGGGGCTATGTGGTCACATTTCGGCGTACCGATCCATTCTACACCCTGGATCTGAGTGATCCGACAGATCCGAAAAAGGTCGGAGAACTGAAAATAGACGGCTTCTCCTCCTATCTTCACCCAATCAGCGAAAACTTGATCCTTGGATTTGGACGTGATGCCACGCCAGACGGTCAGGTATCGGGACTGAAACTGGAGCTTTTTGATGTCAGCGACTTTGCCCACCCTATTTCCCTGGACAGCTACACACTACCGGGCAACTACACCCGAAGTGAGATCGAAAACAATCCCAAAGCGCTGGCATACCGTGACAGCGACAAACTTTTCGCTTTTCCTTACCGCATGAACAACGGATACAGATACGGTATGGGCAACTATCTGGCTCTTTTCCGAATTGCAGGAGAGGCTTTCAGAACTTACACGCCACCGCTGGAAGGTACAAAAGACAACTATGTCTCATATCAGAGAGGGTTGCTGTTTGACATGAACGCCCAAACCTATGTTGCCTTCTTTTCCAACGGAACGATAACCTATCGTGCTTTGAAAGATTTTACACAAGATGATACAGAAGGACAGAGGAGTAGACAATGAGATATTTTATGGTTGTGACAATACTTTTGGTATTTGCAGGTTGTGGTGGAAACAGCGGCGGTACAGATCAAACACCGCCCGCTTCACCACAAACACATGACAGTGGAAAAACACCCCCTGCCATACCTGTGATATAAGATGAGTTCAACAGCAGGCTTCTAGCCTCTTTTGCTGACCTCTTTACACAAAGAGACGAAGTATTTGGCATTTTCGACAGGTACATCCGGGAGAATGCCGTGTCCGAGATTGAAGATATGCCTTCCCTCTTTCATCGTCCCGGCGATGGAGGTGACACACTCATACGTCGCCTCTTTGCTGTAGAGACGGCACGGTTCCATGTTGCCCTGGAGCACATAACGCGCGCCCAGTTTCTCTTTGGCAAGCGCCATCGGCGTCGACCAGTCCACACCGAACACATCAAAATCCCCGTCGATTTCGTCCAGATAGGCTGGAATCCCTTTGGGAAACATGATAATCGGAATATGCGGATACTTCGCTTTGATATATGACGCGATCTCTTTCATGTACGCCCAGCTGAACTCCAGATATTTCGGTTTCTCCAGTGCTGCCGCCCAGGAGTCAAAGATCTGCACGACATCGACACCCGCTTCGATCTGCTTCTCGAGGTAGTATTTGACCACTTCTGTCACTTTCGCCAGCAGTTTGTGCATAAACTCCGGTTCGGTGTAGATCAGCTTTTTACAGATATTGTAGGTTTTGGTACCCTGCCCTTCGATCATGTAGGTCGCCAGTGTCCACGGCGCACCCGTAAACCCGATCAGCGCTTTGTCGTCAGCAAGTTGTTCACGTACCAGTTTGATCGTATCGTAAACATAAGTCAGTTTATTCGCTGCCTCTTCTCCGCCGATCAGGGCGTCGAGCGCTTTTTCATCTCTTATCGGTTTCGCAAAAACCGGCCCTTCTCCTTTGACAAAGTCGAGCTCCATACCCATTTCATTGGGAATGACAAGAATATCCGAAAAGAGAATCGCAGCATCCACTCCGACGATATCGACCGGCTGTAGCGTCACTTCCGCCGCAAGTTTCGGATTGTGACACAGACTCAGAAAGTCACCTGCCTCTTCTCTCACTTTCATATACTCCGGAAGATAACGTCCCGCCTGGCGCATCATCCACACCGGTGTGTACGGTGTCGGTTTTCCGAAACAAGCATCTACAAAAATTTTACCCATCAGTGATCTCCACCCTTATGCATGAAATATAGTCCTATAGAAAGCGCCAGAATCGAGCCGGCAAAATAGAGCATCTCCATTGCCCCCTCATACGGGGTATGCAGTACACGTTTGAAGAAACTGACCACAAGAACCATAACGATAACTTTAGCCAATTTATCTTTAAGTTGGTCAAGAGAGTGTATCTCCAGAATTCTCGATGCACCGCCTTTGGCGACATCGATCTCCGAAATGAAAAGCTCATACAAGCCGAAACCGAAGATAAACATCACAATCGCCATCAGGTACAGATCAACCGAGCCGATCAGACCGCCGACAATCTCTTCATGAAAATGTTCCGGATGCAAGTGGTGCAGGTAGGTATTGAAAACCATGGTCACCACACCCCAGATATCGACACTCGCGACGATAAAAAGGGCGATCCCACCCAGCATACTAAATATCACCGCCAGCAAAACAAAAAAGCGGGTTTGCCACAGCGCACTTTCGAAAATATACTCTAAAACACCCTGTTTCCGAGGGTGTTTGCCTACTTTTTTATGCTCTTCATGAGACATTTAATCCTCCAGTTCGATCCACTTTTGCGCGATACGCAGTGAATTGGTCGCAGCGCCCACACGTACCTGATCCGCTACATTCCAAAAATGGAGTATATTATCTCTAAAAATATCTTTTCTTATCCTTCCCACATAGGTCAGATCGGTATCGGTAGCCGTTACGGGCATCGGATAGACACCGTTTGGCAGGTCATCCTGTACGACCAGATGTTCAAAGTTATCGAACGCCTGACGTACTTCATCGACATTGACCACGACATTTTCACCGAATGTCACCGTGATCGATTCGCTGTGGCTGCGCAGTACCGGTACACGTACGCATGTCGCCGCCACTTCGATCTCTTTGTGGAGAATCTTTCGGCTCTCGTTGACCATCTTCATCTCCTCTTTGGTAAAGCCGTTATCCATGGCTACATCTACCTGAGGGATCACATTGAGCGCGATCTGGTGCAAAAACGCTTCATGAGGACTCTCACCCAACTTGAAAGCAAAAAAGTCCTGCATCTGCTTCACCAGCTCTTCCATACCCGCTTTGCCCGCTCCGCTGGTCGCCTGATAGGTACTGACATCGACACGCACTATACCATACAGATCATCCACTGCTTTGAGCGCCTGCACCATCTGGATCGTCGAGCAGTTTGGATTTGCGATAATCCCTCTGTTTTTCCAGAGCCTGATATCTTCGGGATTGACTTCGGGTACCACCAGCGGAATCTCGGGATCCATACGGAAGTGACTTGTGTTGTCGATCACCACAGCGCCCGCTTCGACAGCCGAATCGGCAAATTTTGCGGAGATACTCCCGCCTGCCGAAAAAAACGCGATATCGATCTCCTCTTTCTCGAAGATATCGTGGGTCAACTCCTGTACTTTGATCGCACGTCCTGCATACTCGATCTCTTTACCGACACTTCGGGCACTTGCCAGCGGAACCAGTTTCGCGATCGGGAAATCGTACTCTTCAAAAAGTCTGTAAAACTCTTCCCCCACGGCTCCGGTAGCACCGACAACCGCTACGTTAAATTTTCTCATATAGTAACCTCTTCTATTTCATTCATGTGATTATTGTAAACTATTGTGCATTTAAGCGAATATCAAGTCCGAGATCATCCGGCGATATCTCATCACCGTCACTGAGGATCACAGCACGCTCCACTACCGACCGAAGTTCCCTGACATTGCCCGGCCAGTCATACTGCAACAGCAGCGCTTTGGCATCTTCACTCAAGTGTTTATACGGAAGATCATACTGCCTGCAGGTTCTGTAAAGGTATTCGGTAGCGATATCGATAACCTCTTCCTTGCGCTCTCTGAGCGGCGCTATTTTAACAGGAATTGTATTTAATCTATAATACAAATCTTCGCGAAACTCTCTGTTTTTGATTTTTTCGAGGATATTGGCATTGGTCGCGGAGATGATTCGGACATCAAACTTCACCGGTTTGGTACCGCCCACACGGACGATCTCACGCTCCTGAATCACCCGCAGTAGCTTTGCCTGAAGACTCAGCGGCATCTCGCCTATCTCATCCAGAAAGAGTGTCCCTTTGTTCGCCGTCTCAAAGTGCCCTTTCTTCTGCGATGTCGCATCGGTAAAAGCACCCTTTTCATAACCGAAAAGTTCACTCTCCAGAAGATTTTCCGGGATCGCTGCCATATTGATCGCGATAAAGGGACCGGCATAGCGCGGTGACTCGTCATGAACATATCTGGCAAACAGCTCTTTTCCGACACCGCTGTCGCCTAGAAGCATGATCGAAGCATCCGTTTTTGCCGCTTTTTTGAGTGTGTTTTTGATCTTTTCCAGTTTTTCACTCGTGCCGTAAAACTTTTTGCGTCTGTCGCTTCCCTGCTTGCGGCGCTCTATCTTGATCTTTCGGTCATCAGGCAACCCGACACGTCTGTCTTTGGTGATATAGCGTTTTTCATACGCCTCTTTTTTCTCTTTGACCTTTTTGACACGCTCCAGTACAGCCAGCAGATCTTCGACATCAAACGGCTTGGTCAGGAAATCTTTTACATTTTCGTATCGGATCGCTTCGATAGCGGTACTAAGCGTGGCATTGCCCGTCATGATAACTATACTGCAAGGGAAATGAATCTCTTTGATAAATTCCAGACCATTCATACGAGGCATGGTAATGTCTGTGATAATCACTTCAAAGGAGGAATCGATTTTCTTCAGTGCTTCGATGGCATTTTTAAACGTTGTTACCTGATACTCTTCATACTCTTTCAGTGCCATCTCAAGCGACTTACGCATATTGATATCATCTTCTACGATTGCTATTTTCATTCGTTTTTATATACCCCGCCTCAATAGTAATGGGTTCAATATAGCATAATTTATATTAAAAAATTAGTTTATTTGTTTTATATTACGAAGGGGTGATGATGGGAAAAGCAGTAAGCAGTTATACAGTGATTATGAGGAGGAAAGAGCTATAGACTCTCTTCCTCCTCCTCTTCCTGTTTCTCCTCTTTCGGACAACTTGCCATACTGACAACATAATCGTTGCCTTCGACGCGCACCACGATTACACCGCTGGTATTGCGTCCTGCTTTGCGTATCTGCTGCATATCGACACGGATCATCTTGCCACTGTTGGTCAGCACCATAAGATCTTTTGATTCATCGACGATCACGACACCGACGAGATCTTTAGTTTTTGAAGTGAGCTTCATACAGATCACACCTTTTCCGCCGCGCTTCTGCTCACGATACTCTGCCACTTCGGTACGCTTGCCGATACCTTTTTCGCTCAGTGCCAGGATCTCCTGATTTTCATCTTTGATCATGACGGCACCGACGACGATATCACCCTCATTTTTAAACTTGATGCCGGTGACACCTTTGGCAGAGCGACCCATCTCACGTATTTCGTGATACGGGAAACGGATACACATACCTTTCTTCGTGACGATAAATATAAACTTATCATCTTCCTCGATGATTTTTGACGTTACAAGTTCATCGTTTTCATTTAGCGTTATCGCCCGTACACCGCTGCTTCGGATATTTTTAAACTCTGCGAGGCTGGTACGTTTGACAAGACCATTTTTCGTAAAAAATGCCAGTGAGCGTTTTTCGTCAAAATCCGTCGTAGGGATAATCGCCTTGATCTTCTCCTCAGGCTGAAGGTTGATCAGATTGACCACCGCTTTTCCTTTGGCTGTACGGCTTCCCTCCGGAATACGATAGACTTTCAACCAGTAGAGTTGTCCGAAATTGGTCACGAACATCAGTGTATCGTGTGTGTGTGCGGTAAAGAAGTCTTCGATAAAATCATCTTCATAAGTCGTCAATGCAGTTTTTCCCTTACCACCGCGTCTCTGCTTCTCATACATCTTCAGCGGAACACGTTTGATATAGCCTCTGTGGGTAATCGTCACCACCATCGGCTCGTTCGGAATCAAATCTTCGATATCGATATCATCATAATCTTCGACGATCTCAGTCAGCCTCGGTGTCGAAAATTTCTGCTTAATCTCTATCAACTCTTCCTTAATCAATTCATTTAACAGATCTTCGCTTTTGAGGATAGCACTTAAGCGATCGATCTCTTTCATAAGCTCTGCAAGTTCATTCTCGATCTTGTCGCGTTCCAGACCGGTCAGACGCTGAAGTTTCATATCCAGAATCGCCGAAGCCTGTACTAAGGAGAGCCCGAAACGTGCTACCAGTGCCTCTTTGGCTTCCGGTGTATCCTTGCTTGCACGAATTACTTTGATCACTTCATCTATGTTGTCCAGCGCGATCTTCAGACCTTCTAAAATATGCGCTCTGGCTTTCGCTTTTTCCAGTTCGTAGATCGTTCTTCGGATAATCACCGTTTTTCGGTGGGAA
>QNZT01000108.1 GCA_003978455.1 Sulfurospirillum sp. | reverse complement strand
GACAAAGTGGTTTCGCTCAAAGAGCCGACCGATATGCACAACAGCGCCAAAATCGTCGATAGCATGAAAAGAGCTTTCTTCGCGCTGGAGCGTGAAGTGGTTTCCCTTTTAGACGATATAGAGAGATCAAAGCAGCAGAGGTAGATGATGGGAAAACTGAGAGTAGGGATACTGGTCGACGATACGGTTTTGCCGAAGTATCAGGCAGAGATCGTGGCAGAGCTGGAGCGAAGCGAATGGTGTGAAATCGTCCTGTTTGTCAAAAAGCAGAAAGGATACGACCCCTATGCAAACTCATTGCGTTTTGCTTTTTACAGGGCATTGCTGAAATTTGACGCCAGAGTTTTCGGTCGCAGTGCCCCCTATCTCGCCCCTGTCTCGGTCAAAGAGAGCATCGAAAGCACAAAACTGCTTGAAGTGACCACACGGGAGAGTGACTTCTTTGACGAAGTGGATGCAAAAACGGCAGAAAAAGTGAGAGAGGAAAAACCCGATGTGCTGCTCAACTTCGGTTTCAAGTACATCACTGACGGTCTGCTGCATACCGCGAAGTACGGTATCTGGGAGTTCAGACATCCTTACAAACCGGCCGGGTTCTGGGAAGTGGTGGAAAATATACCTGCGACAGAGGTACGGCTGGAGCGGATCGGGTGTGCGCTGGAGCCGGGGTATCTGCTGGACTGTTTCAAAACCGTGACCCATCAGAAGTCGATACGCAAAAATTTTGAACTGCTGATGTGGCGGTCGCATATGCTGATGGTGAAAAATCTCAGACAGCTTCATGAGAAAAAAGAAGCGTACTTTAGTGACAAACAGACAAAGACCTACTTCTATCATGAACGTCCTGTCCAAAACTATACAGAGCGGAAGTTCCCCGACTTTCAGTTTGGGTTTAGTGATGATCTGGGCAAAAGCGCACCGACCAACAGCCAGTCTCTGCGTGCCGTGTGGAAACTGACCGGAAAGTATCTGAAATTTACCGCCAGAAAGTTTTTCAAGATGGATCGCTGGATCATCCTCTACGCTGAAAACAGAAACGGCAAGATAAGCCCCGATTTCGGCAGTTACAAACGCATACCGCTTCCCTCAAACGACTATTTTCAGGCAGATCCGTTTATGGTGGACGAGGGTGAAAAGAGTTATCTCTTTTACGAAGAACTCGACTATAAAACCCTCAAAGGATATCTACTGGTTGCAGAGTACGATGAGACCAAAAAAGCGTTTGTCAACCCTCATGAAATACTCCGCAAAGAGTACCACCTCTCCTATCCCAATGTCTTTAAACATGAAGGAAAGTACTACATGGTTCCAGAAACCAACGAAAACGGAACCATCGATCTCTACGAAGCGGAGCAGTTTCCGACCAGGTGGAAAAAAGTACGCACGATGATAGACAACATCACCGCCGTCGATGCGACGCTCTACCGAAAAGACGGAAAGTGGTGGATGTTTGTCAGTGAAGCGGAGAAAGAGGGATTTTCCTTTAACGATACACTCTCGATCTACTACTGTGACGATTTCAGAACGGATGAGTGGATAGCCCATACACTAAACCCGGTTGTCTGCGACGTCACCTCTGCCAGACCTGCGGGACACCTGCTGGAGAAAGAGGGGAAACTCTTCCGGCCTGCGCAGGATTGCAGCGGTGTGTATGGACGGGGTATGGTGATCAACGAGATTCTCGAACTGACCGAAACAACCTACAAAGAGCGCGTCGTGCAGCATATCCGTGCCGACTTCGCCGACGATCTGGTGGCGGTGCACACTTTTAACCACTCCAAAAGGTTCAGCGTCATCGACGCGATCAAGAGCCGCTAAAACCCGTAGTTCTGGCATTTGTATGTCATAAAAGACCTTTATTTTATGAAAAGTGTGCTGTACCAATATCGGAGTTTTGGAAAAATTTTGTATAATCGCACCAAGGAGTGGTTCAATGCCATTAAGTTAAGAGACTTTTAAGTGCGGTTCATCTGCGCGTGAGCCCTCTGCTGAGGAGAACTTAGCGTTAACTTAATGGTGTCCAAGGAGTGGTTATGGATTATCAGGCAGTTTTAGAAGAGATACATGAAGAGATACAACCGGAGCTGGGACGCGGCAAAGTGGCAGACTACATCCCCGCACTCTCCAAGGTCGATCCGAAGCAGTTTGCTTTTTCGGTCATCACCGAAAAGGGAGATGCCTACCACGTCGGCGATACAGGGAAAAACTTCTCCATCCAGAGTATCTCCAAACTCTTTACCTTCACCCTCGCACTCGATGTCTACAGCAGCAGCCTTTACGAAAGGGTGGGTGTAGAGCCCTCCGGTACGCCGTTCAACTCACTGGTGCAGCTGGAGTATGAACACGGCAAACCGAGAAACCCATTCATCAACGCCGGTGCGCTGGTGATCACCGACAGCCTGATCAGCCACTATCAGGACGACTACAAAGCGTTCGAGAAGATCATCGGATTTATCCGGGACATCGCCGATGATCAGAGCATCAGCTTCGACCCGGAAGTCTCCACCTCCGAGATGGAGCACGGCTACCGCAACCTCTCCCTCGCAAACCTCATGAAGAGCTTCAACAACCTCGACAACGACCCGCGCACCGTCGTACAGACCTACTTCAAACAGTGCGCCATGAGCATGAGCACCGAAAAACTTTCCCGCGCCATGCTCTACCTCGCCAACGGCGGCACAGACCCCCTGACCGGAAAAAACTACATCACCCCGCAGCAGACACGCAGGATCAACGCCGTCATGCTCACCTGCGGACACTACGACGCCTCCGGAGAGTTCGCCTTTCATGTAGGACTACCCGGAAAGAGCGGTGTGGGCGGCGGCATCGTCGCGGTCGTCCCCGGCAAGATGGGCATCAGCGTCTGGTCACCCGCACTCAACAAGTACGGCAATTCTCACGCCGGCACACTCGCCCTGCAAAAGTTCGTCGAAAAAACAGGACTTTCGATCTTTTAAAGATATTTATAAGAGAAAAGAGATTATAATCACGCCCTAAATGTCCTGACATACACTTCATGTGGCCCGTTCGTCTAGCGGTTAGGACTCCGGCCTCTCACGCCGGCAACAGGGGTTCGAGTCCCCTACGGGTCACCATTTACACTCTATCTACTAAGTCTTTGGAAACAACAACTCTTTTTTCTTCGATGGAAATTCGATTGATTTGACTATCTTTGGTGAAGTTTTGGTTGGGTAAATCCAGTGTATGCAAAGTATCATAGCCGCTCTTTTCGAGAAAAATTGCAAGCTTTTTAGGCAGCTGTGCATCTATGAGAAACTTTATCATGCTGCATTGAGTTTATGGATAGATTTGATACGACTCAGTTGTGAAGCATATTTTAAGACAGCTAAAATATCCTCTTTCTCCAGATCTTCATAATCTTCCAAAATATCTTCGATACTCATACCGGAACTTAAAAGTTCTAAAATAGTTTCTACCGGGTATCGCATATTTCGGATACATGGTTTGTCATGGCAGATGTCTGGATCGATGGTAATACGTTGCAGGATATTTTCCACATAAAATCCTTTATTTGATAAATTTGGAAAAATTATATCGAAATTTAAGTGTTTCTATCAAGTAAGCGAAAGATTGTCCAAAAACGCTCACGCCGGCAACAGGGCTTCGAGTCTCCTGAGCCTATTTCTCTGCAAAATTCTCATGACAATCTTTTTTACTGACGTCAAATTGAAAAAGCTTTTTTTTGCTTTTGGCACTGGTGTAAATATAAGTGATATCGATGCCGCTGTCGAGAAAACGTCTGGAGGAGGTGCAGATGCCTCTGATCACAGGTGCTTTCATGCGTACTTTTCCCTCTTTTGTTAGCTGGTCATCGCTTTTGCCTTTTACATCGAGTTCATAGATGTAAATCAGTCTTTCACCTTTGGGTTCTATTTTGACAAGTGAAGTGTAGGGGTCAACTTTTTGGGGAAGATTCTCATTCATCCCCTCAGCTGCTTTTTTGACGACATTTTGGTTTTGAAGTCTAACTTTGTCGGGTATTGTGTCGGCAGAGAGTGCTGTTCCTGCTGTCAATATGATGGCAATACAAACTATTTTAAGCATATACTTCCTTTTTTACTTTTTGTGAGATTGTAGCATAAAAAAAGGCAAAGAGGCTTTTTTTAGAAGCCTCTTGATGCTATTTTCGGCGTTTGCGTTTGAGGATAAACCAGCCTATGAGCAATCCTAAAATCAGCGGGATGAGTACCTGCACCCAAGCGCTTAGCAGTAGGGTTTTATGCAGGATGGTGTGGTGCATATCGTTGTCGATTTTCACTCCGGCGACTTTGGCGGTGTGTACCATCAGTGAGACCGCGAGGTCTTTGTTCGGTATCTCTTTGTGACAGCTGAGGCAGACGCCGCGGCGGTCGAGTTTGGCGCGTGTTTCGTTGTCGAGTGCCTGGGAGAGTTTCCAGTGGTCGCCGACGGTCTGGAGCTGTGTGCCGTTTTCGTCGATGAAGCGTGAATAGTCGTACTTGAGGCTGTCGATAGCGGGGATCTGTTCATCGACTTGGTGCGGCAGCACCTTTTTGTCCGCGGTCATCAGATCGACGATCGTATCTTCGGACTGATCGGCGAAATATTTGCCCCCGCCGATGCCGTAGCCGAGCGCTTTGGCGCTGTCATGACAGCTTTCACAGTGGCGTCCCTCTTTGGTGATGGTGTGCGGATTGACGGGTGACATGACGATCGAATCGACCCCCTCTTTCGGGACGGAGACAGTGCCGTTGTTTTCGACGTTTTTAAGTTTGAAGATATGGTTTTTGAGCAGCGCTTTGCCGTTTTTGCCGATGACGGTCAGTGTCACTTGACAGCCAGGGATGACAGGGGAGATGCGCCCTTCACCGTTTTGGGCGAGTGCGGGGTTTTCCCAGCGCAGGTAGGAGCGGGTTTCGGTCACCTGACCATCGACGAGGTAATCCTTGAGGTTGTGGATCTCACCGGTGACACCGTTGTGGTGGTGTGCGGAAGCGGCGAGGTAGTCTGGGTTCTGTTTCCCTTTGGAGTAGTCGATCTTGACATGGCAGCCGTAACACTGCGGCGCCCAGGTAGCGTGGCAGGTGTAGCACTCCAGTTTGTCGGTGTGGGCTTTGATCTGATCCATCGCCACGAGCCCCTCTTTGGAGAGTTTGCCTTGAAGTTTGAGTGCTTTGAGCGGTGTGAGAGTGATATCTTTGCCCGAAGCCAAGTGCATGACGACTTTGTTGCCTTTGCGTACGGCATGGGGCATCGGATTGCCGCGGGCGGAGAGGAGGAAGCCGTCGCCTTTATCTTTGGGGACGTACCCTTTTTTGAGGTAGTCGGCGAGGGTTTCGGTCGTGCCTCTGGGTTTGCCGGTTTTGGGTGTTTTGGCGAACTCGTCGCTGTATCCCAGCGGCAGTTCCCAGGGGTATTTGTCAGTTGTGCCGTGGCAGTCCTGACACTCGATCTCGACCGCACCGAGGTTGGCGCCGGTGATGAAACCGTCACCGTGCAGGTCGTTGGAGGTGTGACAATCCTGACAGAGCATCCCTTTGGTGTAGTGGATATCCTCCTGTAGGTGGAGGTAGCGTTTGGTGTGGAGTTTGGGTTGTGGGTTGCCTTCGTCGTCGAACGTCGCCTGGTAGGCGGTCTCCATCAGACCCTGATAGCTGACACCGATGCGTTTGCCGCGGTTGTGGCAGGTGGTGCAGGTCTCGACCGGCACTCCGGAGTAGTGCACGCCGTGGACGGTGACATTGACATCTCTGGAGGATTGGATCTGGTGTACCAGCAGGTGTCCGTGTTCGTTTTTGGGGATGCTTTTGTCTTTGCCTTCGTAAAGTCCGGCGTTGGAGTAGGGGATGTGGCACGAAGCACAGCCGATACCGCGGTAGTCGCCGCGTCGGTAGCGCCCTTTGCCGCCGGTGTGACAGCGCAGGCACTCCTGTCTGAGGTAGGTATAGACCGAGAGGGTGGGGTCTTTTTCCACTTCGTCTGCGGTCGGTGCAGGAGGCAGGGCGATCTGTTTTTTGGGGAAGCCCTGCGGCTCTTTGGCGGAGAGTGTTTTCATGTAGTTTCGGTAGGCGTCGGTACCGATCTGTTTGTGGATATTTTGGATGTCGAAGTTGCCGTGTGTGTGTTGGTAGCCGTCCTTGGCGCCAAATCCCCAGAGTGCGCCGTGAATCTTGCCTGCTTCGGTCGCCATCAGGTTGTTCCACTGCGCCTCGACCTGCTCTTTGTGGCACATACCGCAGGTGTTTTCGTTGATCCAGGGGCTGGTCGGAGAGGGATAGAAGGCTTTGGGACCTTTGTGTTTGGCAAAGTAGGAGACCGTTCCTTTGTGCGCCGCCTCTTTCTCTTCTTCCTCCGGATTACCGCCGTGGCAGACGATACAGTCGTTGCCACTGTAGCCCGCATGGTCTGCGACTTCGAGGATTTTCTGCATCATGACCGACTTTTTGTCGCGGATATCTGCGATCCCGTCGTGGCACTTCAGGCAGCTGTTGCCGGCGGCATATAGCGATGTGGTGACGATGAGTATAGAGAGTAGTAAACTTTTCATGAAATCTGTTCCCCTTGTATAAATCTTAGTTATTATACAGCAGAGCGGTTGTATTTTATCTGATCTGAAAATAAAATCAACTATACTACTTTCATGAAATATGTAATATTAACCATTTTGTTAGCGGTAAATAGTTGGGCGTATCGTACCGGGGAGACTCTCGACAGAGAGATCATGCAGAAGCTGGGAATTTCAGATACGAATACGACGGTGATAGACTTTTTTGCTTCCTGGTGCGAAGGATGTCGTCATGAACTGCCGCAGATCGAGGCGCTGAGCCGAAAGGGTGTGTATGTGATCGGGGTCGACGTCGATGAAGAGGTTTCCCGTGGCAGAGTCTTTCAGAAGGAGATGGGGCTGACGTTTCGTGTCATAGACGATCCAAAAGGGGAGATCATCGAGAAGTTCAATCCTGTCGGGATGCCCGCACTCTATATCATCCAAAACGGTAAAGTACGGGAGCAGATCATCGGCACAAGAGAGAGCATCGGTGTACTTTTGGATCGGAAACTCGCCCGCTGAGATGCAGTATCTCTACAAATTTGAGGCGATGACCACTCCGTGTGAAGTGCTGCTCTTTTGTGACGATAAAAAAAGAGCGGACGAGACGGCACAGGCGGTGCTCAAGGAGGCGAAGCGGCTGGAGAAGAAGTATAACTACTTTGCGGCGGATTCTTACCTGTCGGCGCTCAATCGCAGAGAGCGGGACGATCTCGATCCGGAAACGCAAAATCTGTTGCAAAGAGCAGTACAGTACTATCGTCTGACAGCGCAAGTTTTCGACATCACGCTGGCGACGATCAAAGATCTCTACCGTGCACAAACGTCACTGGAAACACTTCATGAAGCAAAGGAGAGGCTGGTTCCCTTTGTCGGATGTGAACATTTTCAGATCAAAAAGAGGAGACTCTCATTTGACAATCCCTACACAAAGATCGATCTGGGCGGTTTTGTGAAAGAGTATGCCGTCGATCAGGCGGTAAAGATCATCCAAAAGGCAAAAACAGCATCGGCACTGGTCAATTTCGGCGGTGATATCTACGCGTTGGGGAAAAAGCCGGATGGGCAGAAGTTTCGTGTCGGTATCAAAGATCCGAAAAATCCCAAAGAGTTTATTCGGTTTGAAGAGATTGAAAACGAAGCGCTGACCACTTCGGCATCTTATGAACGCTATGTGACGATCGAAGGTGCATCTTTCTCGCATATCCTCTCAAAAGAGGAGCAGACGCAAACGCCGTCGTCGGTAACGGTGATCTCCAAAAACTGTGTAGAGAGCGGTGTCTTTTCTACCGCTTTGATGGTCAATCCGGATATTGTGACGAAAAACAGGGTGATTATTTTGTGATTTGTGAAAAGATGAAGAGGATGCGGAGGCGTTACATCCTCTTCAAAGGAGGTAAAATATCTTTTGGATTGCTTATTTTTCAAAAGCAAGTGTATCTTAACAGAAAAATGTGTAGCAAACGTGAAGTGGCTAGCTAATCGTCATAAACACCCGTATCCATATCGAAATCATACTCCGGTTCGATCAGCGGTACTTTCTTGACCGTTTCAGGATCTACCTCTTCCGATTTGAGATCGTACTCCTTGCCGGTGTAGAAACGTTGCTCTTTGGCATATTTTTTCTCTTTTTCTATCGCCTTTTCAAGCGCGGCTTTGGTTTTGTTGTCCAGTTTGATATGGTCTGTTTTGTTGGTATCCGCAGCTGTGAGCAGTGTGGCTATTGTCAGGAGGAAGAGCAGTGCTTTCATGAAAAACTCCGTTGATAATGCTTTTTCTCATGGTAACGAAAAATATCTTTTTTAAAAATAAATACAGATAATAATTTTTATAAAATATGGAAATATATCTCTTCTTTACGCAAAAGTGACTAAAATACCCTATGCATAAAGTGATCTTTTTTCTGTTTGTTGTTGTGATCGTGTACGGCATATTTAATGCAATACATAAAAAGAAAAGTACAAAGTTATCTATAGACAGCACACACAGTGCGTGCAGGAGGGTACAGAAGCGACAGGATATCCTGGCAGATGAGCTTGCGCGCATCGATACCCCCGAGTATGTGAAAAAATATATCGTTCATGTGATCAACCACGGTTCCGATACGCTGGGATTTAAAGGCGGCATCATGGAGGGCGGATATGCTGACAGAGAGGATGCTGAAAAGATCGCCTGTTATGTACTCGAACTCTCCGGCAAAAAGTGTCCGCACCCCTATCCGAAAGATGCAGCGATGTTTTATACCAGTATTTGCGGGGGCTGTCACGGAAACGACGGCAAAGGGTTGGGCGGGAATTATCCCGACCTGACACGAAAAAAGTTGCTGGGAATCGAGAAAAGAGAGACTTTTCTCAAGGCACAGTTGGCGAAAGTTGCACAAAAGAGCAGAGAGTGAAATTTTGCTATAATAAAGCAAAAAGAGGGGTCTTGCGTGCATATATTGGTGATAGACGACAATCAGGAGATTTTACTGGGACTGACCAAACTGCTCACCGATGCGGGCTTTCAGACGGATACCGCCTCAACACTTCATGAAGCCGGTGAAAAAGTCTCATCGCAAAACTATGATTTGCTGATCCTCGACTGGCTCTTGCCTGACGGAAGCGGAGTCGATTTTCTGAGAGAGCAGCGATCGGGGCAGTTGCAGACGCCGGTGATGATGCTCTCTTCAAAGTCTGATGCCGAAGAGAAAGCAGAGGCACTCGATGCCGGGGCGGACGACTATATGCATAAACCCTTTTCGCATATTGAGTTGCTGGCGCGGATGCGGGCACTGCTGCGTCGTGAAGCGTCGCAGAAACAGGCGAAGATCAGGATTGAAAATCTGAGTGTCGATTTTAGCACCCGGGAAGTGGTGGTGGACGATGCGATCGTGAAACTCTCCAAAAAAGAGTTTGAACTGCTGGAACTGCTCCTGCTCAATACCAACATCACACTGACCCGCTACCAGATAGAAGAGCATCTCAACCGGGATTTCAATGCCCTGAAAACAAGCAATATCGTCGATGCGCACATCAAAAACCTGCGTAAAAAACTGGGCAGTGCGGCTTCATTGATCGAGACGGTCAGAGGTGTCGGCTTTACTGTCAGATCGACTTGAAGTAAAACGTCGCAGTCGTGCCCCTGTGGATACCTGCACTCTCTATTTTGACTTTACCGCCCAGCAGTTGTGCCGTTTTCTGACTGAGTGAGAGTCCCAGACCGCTGCTGTTTTTCAATGTATCGATATGGGTATGTGCCTGAAAGAAAGGTGTAAAGAGTTGTTTTTGCCTCTCTTTGTCGATGCCGATACCGGTATCTTTGACACGGAAGATATAGGTTTTATGTGACTGTGTCAATGTTACTTCGATACTCCCTTTTCGGGTAAATTTGATGGCATTGGAGAGCAGGTTGATCATCACCTGTTTGAGGAGATTGCTGTCGGTGACAATCTCCTTTTGGATCAGATCCGTTTTTTTCTTCATGAGAAGATCTTTGTCGAGTATCAGTGGTTCGGTGATCTCATAAATCTCTTCCATCACCTCTTCGAGATCGACCCGCTCTTTGTTGACGATGATACTTTTGGCTTCGAGCTTGGATATCTGAAGGATATTGTTGATCATAGAGAGCAGGTGCTGTGCCGAAGTTTCGATGCCGCTGAGCATTTTACGAGAGGAGGTGTCGGTCGTTTTTGAGAGGGTGAGGTGCTGTGTCAGGTTGAGGATCGATCCCAGGGGTGTGCGAAGTTCATGAGACATCGTCGAGAGAAATGTGCTTTTGGCTTCCAGCGCTTTTTCGGAGCTATTGAGCAGTTCGACCAGAGGCAGTGTCAGTTTTCTGGAGAGAATCAGGATGACAATGCCAAACAGCAGTGTGGCAAGCAGCAGCGTATAGAGCTGCACTTTCTGAATATGTTTAAGCGTGGTCAGCGCCTCTTTTTTGTCATAGGCAAGGTTTAGTCTCCATCCGGGCAGAAAGCGTGTCAGCTTCTGAGAGACAAGAATCACATCACCGATATGCGGCAGGGTAAAGTTGGGTACCGGCGAAGGAGGTTGCAGCCAAAGATGTTTGTGTGGATTGTCTGTGTGCAGTGTCTGGAGATTTTCCAGAGGATAGAGCAGGTAGAGTGTGCCGAGTTGTTTCTTTTTGTCGAAGGAGGCGAAAACCGCTTCCTCAAAGTCTATATAGTTTGCATGAAATGCCCTGACCGGAAGGTTTAAAAAGGCTTTTGGAGAGATGATGATCTTCCCGTCGGGATCTGTTACCAGCAGGATAATCTCTTCTCCCAGATCTGCCGCTTTGTGTTCGAGAAGGGTGAGTATGCGTTTGTCGATATCTTTGGCGACGATATCGTCCATCACCTCCAGTGTGGAAAGAAAACGGGTCTCCTTTTCAAGCGCTGCCAGATGGGAGATCAACCGTCGGCGGTGGTCGCTCAGTTCGCGGGTAAGGTTCTGGTGCTCATTGGCAAGCAGGGCTTTGGATTCGTACTGCCAGACAAAGAGCGTGGCGATAAACTCTACGATGACCAAAAAGAGCAGTGTCGCACCGAAGATTTTCCAGGCGATGGGGATAGTCTGCCAGAACGCTTTTAGTCGCATGGTATTCTCAGCAGGACTTTGAGTGAAGCGGAGCGGGCTGTTTTGCTGTCGACATATCCGATCGTACCGGGTACTTTTTGCAGATATGCCAGCAGAGCAGCTTTGCTTTTGACCACTTTGGGTGCTCTTTTTCCGTTGTAATGTGCCCTGAGCCAGTAACGCTCCAGTGCTCTTCTGCTCTTTTTCAGAACATTTTTTTCAAAACAGCTTCGCAGCGGATCGGTAAATGTATAGTTGATCGGCAGTACTTTGTGTCCGCTGATGAGGTGTTTTTTGTCGAGAAAGATCGCTTTTAAGGTACTTCGCGAGATATGTTGCAGCGGCAATGTCCGGGATGCGACGATGTAAATTTCTGCGGCAGAGAGCAACTGAACGCCAAAGAGCAGTGCAAACAGAAGGGACTTCATGGCTAAAATACCATCGACCATGAAAAGAGTATGCGGTTTTCGGGCAAGACGGAGTGTCTGACATACTCCGTCTTGAGCGCCACCGCGGGACGGGGACGATAGGTATAGCCGATGAGAGAGATCGTC
>QNZT01000131.1 GCA_003978455.1 Sulfurospirillum sp. | reverse complement strand
TATCTTTTATAATTGTGTTGTAATTAAAATTTAAGGAGACAAGATGAAAAAAGTAGTTTTAACATTGGTAGCATTAGGTGCGATGAGTTTTTTGGCGGCAGACGGTGCGGCGCTTTACAAGAAGTGTGCAGGTTGCCATGGTGCAAAAGCTGAGAAAAAAGCACTCGGTAAATCTGAAGTGATCGCAGGCTGGGACGCTGCAAAAGTTGAGGAAGCACTGAAAGGCTACAAAGCCGGTACAAGAAACGTACACGGTATGGGCGGTCTGATGAAAGGTCAGGTTGCATCTTACTCTGATGCTGATATCAAAGCAGTCGCTGAGTACATCCACGGTTTAAAATAATTTAAAACCTCTATCATAACACTCCGGGACACTCCCGGAGTGTCTGCCTCCTTCCAACACTTTCTATACCTATCCAAACCCGTTTCTTTATTCATTATTCTGATATATTATGCTATACTTTTGACAATATAGTGCAGGGGACATAGCATGAATCATAATGATATAGATATCACCGAAGCGATCATCCATGATGATTACATAAGAATCAAACAGGCGATCAAAAAGGGACTCGATCTGGAACAGATCGTGGAAAATGAACTCAACGAAAACGAAGAGTCTCTGCTCTTTTACGCCTTGCACCACAAGTGCTCTTTCGAGACGATTAAACTTTTGATCGACAACGGCGCCGATATATACAGATGTGATGAGCAGGGGGTCTCTCTTCTGGATGAAGCGATCATCAGCGGCAGTCTGGAACTGGTCAAGTATCTTGTTCATGAAAAAGGTCTGGATGTGAACAAGACGGCACGAAAAAGCGGTTTCACCCCTTTGATGCAGGCAGCTTCCTACGGTTATACGGAAATTGTCGATTTTTTACTTGAACAGGGTGCCGATATACACGCCCGGGACAACAGTGATATGGATGTGATAGATTATACAAAAAAACTTCAGAAAAAAACTATGCAAAAACATCTCGAAGCGTATCTGGAAAGCGTGCAGGGGAAGTAACAGTTTGTCTATTTAAATCATATTTTATACTCATCCCCATTTAATATTTCATGTGATATTATTAAAAAATAGCTTAAGTAAGGAGGCTAGATGGATGCAAATATGACCATCGAAGGGCTGAAGTATATGGTTCTTGGGATGACAACCGTTTTCCTCTTTCTTATTTTACTGATCTATATACTGAAACTGCAAGCGAAACTCCTTACGAAATTTTTCCCTACAAAATCTGCCGGTGTCACATCTGTTCCCCCCGTTGCAGCTGCCTCCGGTGAAGAGGAAGAAGAGATCATCGCAGTGATCACAGCAGCGATAACAGAGTATAAAAAAGGATAGGCAGATGGCGAAAAAACTTATAGATGTTATGGATACAACCTTCAGGGACGGTTTTCAGTCGGTCTTTGGCGGAAGAGTGCTGATGGAGGATTTTCTTCCTGCCGTCGAAGCGGCGAAAGAAGCGGGTATCAGCCATTTTGAGTTTGGCGGCGGTGCCAGATTTCAAAGCCTTTTTTTCTACTTGAATGAAAATGCGTTTGAGATGATGGACAAGTTCCGGGAGATTGTCGGTCCCGAAGCAAATCTTCAGACGCTCGCACGCGGTGTCAATACCGTCATGCTCGATACCGGCAGCAGTGAACTGATCGATCTGCATGCAAAACTTTTTCAAAAACACGGTACGACAACGATCCGTAACTTCGATGCGCTCAATGATGTCGAAAACCTCAAATACAGCGGTGCGTGTATCAAAAAGTATGGTTTAAATCATGAAATCGTTGTGACGATTATGGATCTTCCTCCGGGGTGTACCGGTGCTCATGATATTACCTTTTATGAAAAAGTGCTGCGGGAGATTCTTGATTCGGGTATCGGGTTCGACAGTGTCTGTTTTAAAGATGCCAGCGGTACATCCAATCCCCATAAAGTGTATGAAACGATCAAGATGGCAAAACGTCTTCTCCCCGAAGATATCCCCCTGAGACTCCACACCCATGAGACAGCCGGTGTCAGTGTCGCCAGTTATCTGGCTGCGCTGGATGCGGGCGCGGACGGTATCGATCTTGCGGCAAGTCCTGTCAGCGGCGGTACATCACAGCCCGACATCCTGACACTGCTGCATGCGACCAAAGGGAGCAACTACGATCTGGGCGGTCTGGATCTGGAGAAAATCCTCAAATACGAAGAGATCCTGAAAGATCAGCTGCGTGACTATTTCATGCCGCCCGAAGCGATACAGGTTTCCCCTCTGATCCCCTTTTCCCCGATGCCCGGAGGTGCTTTGACTTCAAATACCCAGATGATGCGTGATGCCGGCACACTCGATAAATTTCCGGAAGTGATCAGAGCGATGCGCGAAGTGGTCGAAAAAGGCGGCTACGGGACATCTGTGACACCGGTTTCACAGTTTTACTGGCAGCAGGCGTATGCCAATGTAGTATTCGGTTCCTGGAAACAGATCGCCCCGGGATATGGACGTATGGTACTGGGATATTTTGGCAGGACACCTGTCGCTCCGGATCCTGAAATCGTAGCGCTGGCAAGCAAACAGCTCAAACTGGAGCCTACAACCAAAACAGCCCTGGAGCTGGCGGATGCCGATCCTGCAAAGTCGTTGCACCACTTTGAAGAGATACTGGAACAAAACGGTATCGAAACCACGGAGGAGAATATCTTTATCGCCGCATCCTGCGGTGATAAGGGGCTCGCGTTTCTGAAAGGGGAAGCAAAGGTCAATGTCCGGAAGATAAGCAGCATGAAAAGTGAAAAAGGAAACAAAGATATGGCAGGTCAATATACAGTAGTAGTCAATGGTAAAAAATACAATGTAGATGTCGTCGAAGGACATGACGGTTCCGTTTCCGTGACCCAGGCTGCTCCTGTCTCTGCGACACAAAGTATACAAAGCGCCCCTGCCGCGCCGGCAGCCGCCGACAAAGGCAGTATCGAAGTGCACTCCCAGACACCGGGCAATATATGGAAAATAGTCGCAAATGTCGGGGATCGTCTCAAAGAGGGTGATACGATCATGGTTCTGGAAGCGATGAAGATGGAGATAGATATCTCCGCTCCCAAAGATGGTATAGTGAAGAGTATAGAGGTAGCGCAGGGCGATACGGTTGCTGATGGTCAACTGCTGGCGACGATGGGATGACGGATGAGTGTGAAAAATTTTCTCTTTTACATTTTAACTACGCTGATACTGCTTAGTCCTGTTTCACTCAGCGCTTCAGAACAACATACCGAAGTGCCGAAAACCGAACAGACACAGAAGTACCATCCAAAGTCGGTCACGGAACTGTTTCAGAGTTTTCTCAAAACAACCGGTCTCTATGCGATGCTTTTTCCGCAGGAGGGAGCCAAAGCGGCAGACGGTACAGAGATGACACTCTTCGCACAGAGCGCCGGACGTGTCATAATGTTTCTAATCTGTTTTCTGCTGCTCTATCTGGCGGTCGCCAAAGGGTTTGAGCCGTTGTTGCTGCTGCCGATCGGATTTGGCGGTATCCTTGCCAATATTCCTGTTGCGGATCTTGCCGGTGAGCATGGGATGCTTGGCATCATCTACAATATGGGTATCGCCAACGAGTTTTTCCCGCTGCTGATTTTTATGGGTGTCGGGGCGATGACCGATTTTGGACCGTTGCTGGCAAATCCCAAAACAGCGCTTCTGGGCGGTGCGGCGCAGTTCGGTATCTTCGGATCACTGGTCGGTGCAGCTGCACTGGCGCAATCGGGTGTCTTTGACTTTACCATGAAACAGGCATCGGCGATCAGTATCATCGGCGGTGCGGATGGACCGACATCGATCTTTATCGCTACGGAGCTGGCGCCCGAACTGCTGGGTGCCATCGCTGTTGCCGCATACTCCTATATGGCGCTTGTGCCGGTGATACAGCCTCCGATCATGAGAGCGCTGACGACGGAGGATGAACGTAAAATACGTATGACAACCACACGGCAGGTATCGAAACTGGAGAAGATGCTTTTCCCCCTGATCCTGCTTGTGCTGACTATTTTGATTTTGCCTGATGCAACGCCGCTGATCGGCTCACTCTGTTTCGGCAACTTTGCGAAGGAGACGGGTGTCGTAGACAGGCTGAGTGATGCGATGCAAAATTCACTTATCAATATAGTCACTATCTTTCTCGGACTGGGTGTCGGTTCCAAACTCGCTTCCGATAAATTTCTGGTACCTGAGACTCTGGGGATCATGTTGATTGGTCTCGTGGCGTTTGCGGTGGGTACAGCAGCAGGTGTGATGATGGCGAAGATTATGAATAGATTTTCAAAAGAGCCTGTCAATCCGCTGATCGGCGCTGCCGGGGTCTCCGCGGTTCCGATGGCGGCACGGGTGGTCAACAAGGTAGGTCAGCAATACAACAAATCCAATGTGCTGCTGATGCATGCAATGGGACCAAATGTAGCAGGTGTTATCGGTTCAGCCGTTGCAGCGGGTGTATTGTTGTCTATTTTTAAATAATTAAATAAACAAACCGATATAATAGTAAAAGAAATCTAGTATTAAGGAATATATGATGATCACAAAAGCGGATCTCGAGGCTTTGGGCATTTCTGATGTAAAAAATATCTATTATAACTCTGACTATGATGAGTTGTACAGACATGAAGTAGAGCAGGACAAAGAGCCGGTTTCTGCAAACGGTGCAGTGATGGTAGATACGGGGATTTTTACCGGCAGAAGCCCCAAAGACAAATACTTTGTAGATCAGCCGCCTTCCAATAAATATATCTCCTGGGGTGATATCAATCAGCCGATCTCCAAAGAGGTGTTCGACGAACTCTATGCAAAAGCGAAAAAAGAGTTCGAGGGCAAAGATATCTATGTGCAGGATCTCTACTGCGGTGCGAGTGAGAGTAGTAAAAAGAGTATCCGCGTGATCACAGAGATCGCCTGGCAGGCACACTTTGTCAAAAATATGTTTATCAGACCGACAGAAGAGGAGCTTGAAAACTTCAAACCGGATTTTGTGCTTTACAATGCCTGCAAAGTTGTGGATGAGGATTGGCAGAAACACGGACTCAACTCTGAAGTGTTTGTTGTCTTCAACATCGAAGAGAATGTCGCCATTATCGGCGGTACGTGGTACGGCGGTGAGATGAAAAAAGGTATCTTCTCCATGATGAACTACTGGCTGCCGCTGGAGGGCAAGCTTCCTATGCACTGCTCCGCCAATATTGGGAAAGAGGATGATACGGCACTCTTCTTCGGACTCTCAGGCACTGGTAAAACGACACTCTCCGCAGATCCGAAAAGAAGGCTGATCGGTGATGACGAACATGGCTGGGACGACGACGGTATTTTCAATTTCGAGGGCGGTTGCTATGCCAAATGTATCGGTCTGAATGCAGAAAGCGAGCCTGAGATATACGGCGCTATCAAAAAAGACGCGCTTTTGGAAAATGTGGTAGCCGATGAAAACGGTGTGGTAGATTTTGATGATGCTACAAAGACGGAAAATACCAGAGTCTCATATCCTATATATCATATCGAAAATCATGAAGCATCACTACAAGGCGGTCACCCGAAAAACATCATCTTTCTGAGTGCCGATGCATTCGGTGTGCTGCCTCCTGTCAGTAAACTGACCAAAGAGCAGGCGATGTACTACTTCCTGAGCGGTTATACCGCAAAAGTTGCAGGAACGGAGCGGGGTATCACCGAACCGGTGGCGACATTTAGTGCATGTTTCGGTGAAGCGTTTTTGCCGCTGCATCCGACAGTCTATGCTAAACTGCTGGGTGAAAAGATCGAAAAACACAACGTCAATGTCTATCTTGTAAACACCGGGTGGACAGGCGGTGCCTACGGTGTCGGTGAGCGTATGAGTCTCAAAGCGACACGTGCCTGTATCGATGCTATCATGGACGGTTCTATACTGGAGAGCGATTTCGATACGACAGAACTGTTCGGATTGCATTTCCCTACCACGCTGCCGGGTGTGGATGCGAAAGTACTCAATCCCAAAAATGCCTGGGAAGACAAAGAGGCGTATATGAAAACACGTGAAAAATTGGCACGAATGTTTGTGGAAAATTTCAAAAAATATCTCAAAGAGGATGCAGAGTTCGACTACTCGGTCGCAGGTCCTAAACTTTAACTACTCCTCAATGGTCGGCAGCTCGTTTCTGCCGACCGTTCTCTCCGCTTTTTAAGTCAAAAATCAAAAAAAGATACTATAATTACGATTATGTAGTTTTATAATGTTTATTATAATATTTGTTTATAGGGGGAAGTATGAAAAAAGTTTTGGTTTTGGGCGGTGGTTTTGCGGGACTTGAGGCTGCCATATTTTTACGCAAATATGGTTTCGATGTGACGCTGATCTCTGAACGTGACTATCTCTATATCTATCCCACTTCCATCTGGGTGCCGACAGGTGAATCTTCATTTCATGATGTCTGCCTCTCTCTGGAAAAGCTCAAAAAAGTGCATGGTTTTGAACTCATCATCGATAAAGTGGAGTCGATCAAAAGTGCCGAAAAGAGGGTTTATTGTCAGAAAGGAAGTTATGACTATACGACACTTGTCGTGGCACTGGGCAGCGGCAAGATGAAACACAAAGGGATCGAAAATACGCTAAGCATCTGCGGTGCACCCAGAGAGTCTCTGAAGATCAAAGAGCGAATCGATACCCTGATCGCGAAGGGAAGCGGCAAGATCGCGATGGGATTTGGCGGTAATCCCAAAGATCCGAGCAATGTACGTGGCGGACCGACGTTTGAAGTCCTCTTCAATGTACACAATCAGCTGAAAAAACTGGGAATTCGCGATAAGTTTGAACTTACATTTTTCGCACCGATGGCAGAACCGGGAAAACGTATGGGACCCCAGGCGTTGAAGATGATGGATCTCTTTTTTAATAAACTAAATATCAAAAAACAGGTCGGTAAAAAGATTGTGGAGTTCAAACCCAACGGCATCGCCTTTGAAGAGGGTATATTCATAGAGAGTGATTTTACGATGTTTATCGCAGCAGGAAACGGACACCCCGTACTGCAAAATTCCGACCTTCCTCTGAATGAAGCGGGCTTTGTAAAGATTAACGACTATTGCGAAGTAGAAGGTGTTGAAGATCTCTATGCTATAGGTGACAGTGCGGAAGTACAGGGACCTGATTGGCGCGCTAAACAGGGGCACATCGCCGAAGTGATGGCACGAAACACCGCGTTCAATATCAAAGCCAAAGAGGAAGGAAACAGCGAGCGCCGCAAAGGATATCAAGAACATCTCAATATCCTCTGTGTCATGGACAGCGGCGACGGTGCGGCTTTTGTCTATCGTAGTGACAAACGTGGCATGATGATCCCGATGCCGGTCATAGGGCACTGGATGAAAAAAGGGTGGGGCTGGTACTACAAAAACTCCAAACTGAACAAAATACCAAGACTGCCGGGACTCTAAAAAAAATTGGCTATAATTTCTCCAAAAAAGTGGGGAAATTATGGCAAAACTCGCAAGCGGTCGTGTGACCGAAAAAAGCTCCGAACTACTCGACAGGTTTAACGCCTCTTTACTGTTTGACAAAAAACTCTATGCCGAAGATATTGAAGGATCGATGGCACATGCAACGATGCTGGCGAAACAGGGGATTTTGACACAAGAGGAGTTGTCGCAGATCCAAGAGGGACTCCAGAAGGTAAAAGAGGAGATCGAGACAGATCGGTTTACGTTTGAGATAGCCGATGAAGATATCCATATGGCGATCGAAAAACGTCTGACGGAGATTATCGGCGATACCGGGAAAAAACTCCATACCGCACGCAGCCGAAACGATCAGGTCGCACTCGATTTTCGCCTTTATGTGCAGAAAAATACGCTAAAAATAAAACATGAACTGCTCAAACTCGAAAGTGTCCTGCTCAGGATTGCCGAAGAACATACCGAAACGATGCTTCCGGGTATGACCCATCTCCAGCATGCGCAGCCGATCAACTTCGCCTACCATATGCTGGCGTATATGAGTATGTTCAAACGGGATATCGAACGTCTGCAAAGCGCTTATGAACGCAACAACTTTTCTCCCATAGGGTGTGCCGCGCTTGCCGGGACGCCGTATGGTATCGACCGTGAGGCGACCGCATCCGCACTCGGTTTTGACGCGCCGACAGTCAACTGTCTCGATACCGTCAGTGACAGGGATTTCGCGCTTGATATCCTCTACAACATCGCTACGATTTTGACGCATATCTCCAGACTCTCCGAAGAGTTGATCCTCTGGTCGAGCAGTGAGTTCGGTTTCATCGCACTCAGTGACAGCTACTCCACCAGCAGCTCTATCATGCCGCAGAAGAAAAATCCCGATGTACCCGAACTGCTACGTGGAAAAACGGGACGTGTTTACGGCAATCTGATCGCGCTTTTGACGGTACTCAAGGGGTTGCCGCTTGCTTATAACAAAGATATGCAGGAGGACAAAGAGGGGGTTTTTGATAGTGTGGAGACGGCACTGCTCTCTGTCGAGATACTGACTGCGGCACTCGATACGATGACAGTCAACAAGGAGGCGATGGAGAAAGCGTGCAGGGTAGGACACCTGAGTGCGACCGATCTGGCGGATTATCTGGTGCAAAAGTGCGGTATGCCGTTTCGTGACGCCTATAAGATCACCGGCGCTATCGTCGTCGAAGCACAGAAAATCGGTGTCGATCTGAGTGAGATGCCATATGAGATTCTCAAAGCGATGGCACCGTGTATCGGAGAAGATGTCAAAGGATATCTTGATCTGCGACATTCGATGAATGCACGAACGTCACAGGGCGGTACGGCGACAGAAGCCACGCTGAAGCAGATAAGCTATTTCAGAGAGTGGCTGGCTGAAGCGATTCGCTAAAGTGTAGTTTGAGGGGATTTTTCCGAAAGTGTGTCAGCAGTACGCGGTAGAGATCCCGTTCCCTGTTGTTGAAGCGAAATTCGCACTCTTTGAGGTGTAGCAGTATCGTTTGCGGTGACAATCCCCGAAACTTCATCAGCCGCAGACGGGTGTAGTTCCAGAAAGAGAGAAGCAACTCTTTGTGTACTTCTGCATCTTCTTCATGAAGGTAGTAAAACTGTTTTGCCGGATAGTCTATCATGGCGCTGTAGTCTCTTCCCAGTATAGAGAAGAGCAGCGTTTCTCTCTGATTTTTCAAAAACTTCATGATCTCGGCGGAGATATCTCCGCCGAGCGGATCGATGCTGATTTGATTTTGGTTTAGCTGGAGTAGATAGAGTTGTGGGGCTTTTGCAGTTTCTCCGGTAAGCATAGCGTCATAACCGCTGCTGTGCAGTACCGAGAAGCGTATCGCTTTGAGATAGCTGTTGATACTGTTTCTGCTTAGTCCGGTTAACTGTGCTATCTGATTTGCCTGTAGATCATGGGCGAAACAGCGAAGGATCTCTTTAAACTTTTTTTCGTCGATTCGGGCGCGTTGTACATATCTGTTTTTCATATTATAAATCTAACAAATTAATACTTCTAATTAAAATTATTGAAAATATTGTATGGGAAAATATTGTGCTTATTTGATTAAAATACTTGATTTATTTCAAAAATGGGACTATATATTTAATAGTATCTCAGTTTTGCAAGAAATTGTATAATAATGATTATGTTACTTTTTGTATCATTTTATAATCGATATTGGATTATTTTGCAAAAAAATTAAAGAATTTCTATTTTGTGCCGACATTGAGCCGATCTTTCCAGATAAATGTTCATAGTCTATCGACTGTGGTGACCGAATATCGGTTTAAGGTTTTATTTATGTATTATCATTATAATCTATTGTATAGTATATAAAAATTTTAAAAATTATTTAATATGGAGTGAGACTGATTATGAAATTTATCTTTTTTATCATGTTCATCGCTGTGTGCGGTTATGCCGATACGATTTCAAAGACATGGCATATTACAGAAGAGAATGATATTGTCACTGTTGAAGACCAACCTATGCACTATGCTGCAACGCGCTTATCGACAGAAATGACAGATGCCATGGATACAGATGTGGCAGATATCATGAATAGCGAAAACAGTTTTTATGAAGCCTCATCACCGAAGATGCAGCAAGAGGATCTGAGTGTGAAAAGCGAAGAGAGTTTTCATGAAGTCTCATCGCAGCAAGATGTACGTACACTGCCCCTTGCCGTTACTATCCCAGTTGAAGAGGAGAGTGACTACAAACGTCTGAAAGCGATTCAAAACGAAGTTGAATACGAGAACTTATACAGTGATCAGCAGAGCCAGAATTTTTCGGGAGCTTCACCACGCTCCCTCTCCAAACTGAAACAGTTTTGGGGAGAACACTCCAGTTACAACTATTTTATAGCCGGGGGTGCGGTATTGCTCTCTCTTGTACCGTTTCTTTTTCGCAGAAGACGCAAAAAGAGAGGTGTCATGGATAGAGAGGTCTCACCTTTGGTGCCACATGAGGGAGTGCAGAAGCTATTTCTCCTCTCTGAGGAGCTCCGGGGAGAGGTGCATCAGCAATATTTGACACGAAAACAGAATATTATTTTCAACAGCGACTTTACCCAATACCAGAAAGCCAAAGCATTGCTTGAACTTGAGAAAGAGTATACCGATCTGGAACACAACTATCTTCCAAAACTCTTCTGTGATGATTTTGATGCTTTTTTCGAAGCAGAATCTATGCTACTGGCACGAACGGAGTTACGTGAAGTGATTCAGGATTTTATCGAATCGACACTGTATCACAGGAGATTTACCACACATCAGCGTGAGAAAATCATAAGTAAAATGCGAAGCAGTTATCGTACGACACACTATAACTGGAATCCTGATGATGTTGCCCTGGCTGTAGAGGGAGAGGATGACGGACGTACGTATCTGTTGCAGTAATATCAGAGTCTCTCAAATGCTTTCAGATCAAAAAGCAAAAGAGTAGGATCTTTGCTCTTTTGTAGTTCATTGCTAAATCCACTCTTGGAAAAGAGGGCGAAATAGCCGATCTTCAGATTTGCTACTTCGCACTTTTTCTGTAGTTTGTTGAGAATATTTTTGCTGATACGCTGATTTTTCCACTTGCACTCTCCAGCGATCAGCGTTCCTTCGTCTGTCTTTGCCAGAAGGTCAAGTTCGATATGTTTATCCCAGTAACTTCCCGCCTCTATGATATGCTCTTGTGTAAACACTTTTCGGATCAATTTATTGGAGAGGTTTTCAAAGGTGAAACTGATGTATTTGTCCAGGTTTTCTGCAAGTTGTGCATGGACACCCTGAAAATCACCTTTTGCGATTTCATCATAAAAAGGTACGATAAATGTAAACCAAAACCGTGTAAAGTTATCGGCAAAGAGGATTTTGTCTTCGATCTGATAACGTCTGAGTTCCTTTTTCAGAAAATGTCCCGGTATTTTGGGAAAAGGTTTTTCCCGTGACACCTCTTTGGTGATGATACCGCGGTTATATAACAGTTTGTAGAGTTCCTTGCCCCGGGGCTGACTGATGTCGTTTTTATAGATCGAGTGGCTTTTGCGGTCACCGACAGCGATGCGAAAGAGCAGGGTATCTAGGTCATGCTGAAGGAGATTGTCCGATGTGTAGCGAAAATGGCTTTGCCACTCGTCAAACCGTTCGAGGATATTGTGTATAATGTTTTCATGAAGATTTTCGTAGCGGTGTAAAGAAGCGATATCGCAAAAACCGCCAAATACGGCAAAATAGCCGATGCGTTCTACGATATCGAGATAAGAGAAATCCTGATTAAATGCGTGCACTTATACCTTTGTCTTTGTTTGAATATATAAATTATATCACATAAACAAAAAATATTTGATAAAGGCTTTTAAAAAGCGAACCTCTCTTTTTTAAACGGTATGAAACGTATATAGTGCTCTTCGGTGATTCCCAGTTTTTTTGCCATTTTCGGATTGACGATATGGTATCCGAGTGTGACGATGAGATGATCTCCCTTCTCCAAAGGGTGCTTAAAGAGGATTTTACGCTTTTCATGTGCCTGTATCGTAGTATCTTTGATGACACTGTCTGCAAGCCATGGTGAGGAAGGTTTTCCGTTTTTCCCGATGATACGTACAAAATAGTGCATTTTGAGCGGGGTGAGCGTACCGTTATGTTGCAGGGAGACTTTCAGGACACCAAGACGCAGGGGGTGCGGGAAGAGGGGATGGTTGGCTTCGTTTTCAACCACTACGGAAAACCCTTCCTGCTCCTGAATAACAGAAAATTTAACATACTTCTCCAGCATTGCGGGAGAAGCGGTGACGATGTTGGAGCCGTGGTAAGCGTGTACGTGCGTATCTTTGAGTGTGACATAAGAGCCTTTGACTTTTTGCATATGGCAGCTGATACAGTTGTGTTTGCTCTTATCGTCCTGTTTCACTTTAAAATCACAGACAGCAAAGCCTTTGGCATTCTCTTTATGTGCATGGCATCCCATGCAGACATTTCCGTTATAGAAAAGTGCATTGCCGTAGTCGATATCATGATAGGGTGAACCCTCGGTTTTGCGAAAGAGACCGAAAAAGCTTTTGGTTTCATGAAAGAGTACTTTTTCCCCTCTTCGTGCGGGATCGGCAGAGAAGAACATCTTCGGTTTTTTGCTGTAGATGTTTTTATTGCTTTTGGCATGTTTTTCGATATTTTCAATAGTATGGCAGGTCTGGCATGCAACCGGATGACGCAGCTGCTGAGGATTCGGCGTCGGCAAACCGCCGTTTTGGATCAGCTGTTTATCGGCGGGTGTATGGCATTTGGCACATTTGTAGTTGCCTTTCTGTTTTAGGGGATGCTTGTCCCAGACCGCTTTATGTACCGGATCGTTGTAAATCGATGCTTTTTTATGCATGGAGTTTTGGTATTCATTGAAAATTTTTGGATGACACCGTTTGCAGGTGGTATTGTCCGTAGATGCATGAAGAAAAAGTACAAAAGATACAAAAATGAGAAAATATTTCACAACGCTCCCCGCTTATTTGGATTTTTACGGTCTTTAGTGTATCCAAACAGAGCGGCGGTATGGTTGACTGCGGTCATGATATCAGTAAATTTTCTTTTTCTTTTTGATAAAATCATCTCTTTACAAAAGGGATGATATGATTTTAACAGAAGATCGGGTAAACAGTGGGTATGATTTCGCTTCACTTGATGCGGTATGTGATCTGCTTACTGACAAGGATGTGGAACTGATCGTGACCGACAGTGACGATATACAGATACTGAACCGGGAATACCGGGGGATCGACAAACCGACAGATGTGCTCAGTTTCCCACTGGAAGATGTTCCGTTCATGCCGCTGGGTACGATCGTGATCAATATCGATAAAGTCAAAGAGAAGTCCGAAGAACTCGGGCACAGTGAGTTAGATGAACTGACACTGCTCTTTGTTCACGGATTGTTGCATCTGGTCGGATACGATCATGAAACAGATAGCGGAGAGATGCGCCGCAAAGAGCGGGAGATCATCGAATCTTTCAATTTGCCGAAAAGTTTGATTTTAAGGAATAGTTAGTGGAATATATTATATTTATCGTGTCGATGGCGGCACTCATTTACGGTGCCGATTTTGTTATCGAAGAGTCTGAAAAGATAGCATTGCATTACAAGATATCGAGTTTTGTGATCGGTGCGACGGTGGTGGCTCTGGGGACGAGCCTTCCGGAGATGGCGGCTTCTATCGTCGCGAGTATGCACCATAAAAGTGATTTGGCGGTTTCCAACGTGATCGGCAGCAATATCTTCAACATCGCGCTGGTACTGGGAGTCGCGTTTCTGATCGCCCGGAAACTGACGCCCAAACGCGATATGTTTGCCGATGACAGCGCATGGGCACTGTTTCCTATCATGGTGTTCCTGGTAGTCGGCTATGACGGTACGATTTCACGTTTTGAAGGGTTGGTATATGTCGCTATGATGGGTGCTTACCTGATGTTTTTGTTCAACAACGCCTCGTTTGTCCTCGAGGAGGAGGTCGATGAAGATCTGGCAAAAGAGCCGTTTGACTGGACAAAAACCGGACTATTGCTGCTGGTTGGATTTGTTCTGGTCGTAGGCGGCGCCAATTTTGCCGTGGAGAGCGCATCGCAGATCGCCAGAAGTTTCGGCGTGAGTGAGTGGGTCATCGGTCTTTTGCTGGTGGCGATGGGCACAAGTTTGCCGGAGCTTGCCGTGAGTATTCAGGCGGCGAAAAAGGGCAATGCAGATATGATCATCGGCAATATCATCGGCAGCAACGTGGCGAACTTTACGATGGTGATCGGTCTTGCCGCGATTGTCAATCCTTTGAAAGTAGATTTTTCCGCCAACGCTTTTGATATCATGACAGCGCTTATATTGACCGTGATGCTGGTATTTGTCACCGCAAACAAACTCTACAACCGATCGACAGGTATTGTCTTTTTACTGATGATGGCACTGGTAGTGGAAAATAGTTTTGCTGCGCTTAAATAGGGCAACGCGCAGCACCCTGATAGCATCTGCGCTGTTGTTGCAGGCTGCGGTGTGGGGTGCAAATGTGGAGCCGAACGATACCTATCTGCATACAGGCGGTCACAAAATCGATCTGATTGTCGCAAAAGCGTACCGTCACAAAGCGTCTGAGATTTCCGGTTATGAAGCGGCGGTTTTACGCCGGTATGAACAACTCTTCGACTACAGGCTTGATGATACGCTCTATCAGGGGTTGGCTTCTCCCAAAAATCAGATCGCCAACGCTTTTTCTACTCAGGTTCCTTTGAATATGCAGATCGATTTTATCGGGGGAAGTCTGCTGCCTGACTATTTTGCCACGACTTCCTGGCTGAAAACGTTGATGCTTCATGAAAGTGCGCACAACTTTCAACTCAATGCCAAACACAATCCGTTATCCCGAGTCAGTTACAGGATATTTAAAAACACACCTGTTAGCTGGCTCTATTTTGCACCGGTTTTTCCCTTGCCGAATCTTCTGGAGTCCTCCTTTATGCTGGAGGGAAATGCCGTACTGAATGAGTCCATCTTCGGCAACGGAGGCAGGCTCTACAACGGCAGTTTCCGTGCCCTGGCGCTGACTCAGGCGAAAGCGGGACTGATCACGCCGGCACGTCTTTACAATGACCATCTCTTTTTCCCTTATAGAACGCATCACTATATACTCGGCGGTTATTTTCAACTCTTTCTGGCGGAAAAATACGGTATCGAAAAGACAGATCGCTATTTTCTGGCTTTTTCTGATCAGTGGTTGCCCTTTTTTACCAATGCTGTCTGCAAGAGCCACTTTGGAACCGATTTTGAAACTCTGGTAGCAGCGTACAACCGATGGCTGCTTGAAAAAAGCAAGGCATTTCATGAAACGAAGGGTGATGAGGTCGCCTTCTCAAAAGCCAATGTCGCTATGAACAGTGATGAGAATGAGATCTATTTTCTTGTATCAGATCATCATAGTGCTCCCCGGCTGGTACACTTCTCGAAACACGCGAAAACGATACGCAAAGAGGAGGGAGATTTTCTTTTCGGTAAAGCCTTTAAGATTTCCGGTCACTACTACACGCGCGCATCGGGTCGTGTGCGGCGGGACAAGGTGGCTGTCGGGCTTTTTGATCGTGAGGGCAAACTGCTGGCAGGTACAGTCTCCCAGGCGATTCAGTCTCTCTTGCCTGACGGACAGAGACTCTATTTTGATGTACCGAACTCCCTGGACGGTTTTCAGCTCTATCGGGGAAGCGCTTTTGTGGCGAGGGTACACTCCTCTGTATTGAGTGACATAGCGGGAAATATTTACTACTTTAAACAGCATGGCAAAACACGTACGCTCTACCGCAACACCACACCGCTGTTTCATTATCGCGGCTACTACGGAAAAGTGGCAGATGTGGACAGCTCGGGCGGTATACTCTTTATCGCAAACAGCCGGGAAGGTGCTGCACTCTATCGCTTTTTGGACGGCAATATCGTACGTATGACACCGGGAGATGATATCGTCGATGCAAGGCTTATCGATGAGAAAGATGCTCTGCTGGAGGTGGTACGTCCTGACGGTATCGCTTTTGTCAAAGTACCCTTACAGCCTGAACCAGCTTCCGTATATGAGAACAGATACTTTTTCGAAGACCGTTATTATCTCGAAGAGACAAATAGTAGCGTTGCAGCACCGCTGCGCGTCTACCATGCCTGGAACAATCTGCACTACAGCGCGCTTTCCCAAAATGTGGAAGTATCAGACAAGGGAAGTGTCAACTTCAGTCTGAATGCCGCTTTCAGCGATCCTCTCGTTCGCAACCGGATGCGACTCTATACCTCACGATACGATGATGACACCATCGCAGGTATCGGATACGATAATAGTGCGTACGATCTTAGATTTGGAGCAGATCTATACGGGGTACTCTCTCATGATGCAGAGGTACATGATCGCGGCTTCGGTCTCAATGCCTATGTACGCTATCCCTGGTATGCACAGACCTATTTGCACGGAGATCTTTTTGCAAATCTGCACTTAGATTCGGATCGTGATGCCAAGTCTCCGTTGAGTGTAGGGGCAGAAGTGCGAAAAGTGAAACAGTTCGGTGACAGTTTCTATCCAAATCTTTACCACAGAGGTAAGCTTTTTGGCGTAGAAGATCGCGGCGATCACGCATTTGGATTTCGATATACGCTGAGTGGGGATATCGCGGATATGTTGTATGGCGGTATCGATTTGCATTATGCCCGCAGCGATACCGACCGTGCGGCAAGCAAAGAGCGCGGTATCCTGATAGACGATAGCTCTTTTGCCTCTTTTAGCGACCCTTCACGCTTCGAGATGCCTTCACTGCGGTATAAAATATATGCCAAAGAGGCGCTGAAGGGGGAACTTTCCGTGAAAAAAGTGCTGAATTTCAGCCACTACTTCTTCTCCTTTCCGCTTTCACTGCGCAGGGAAGCGTTTTATGGAAGATACCGTTACTTCAGTCTAAAGGGGCAAAAAGAGCGCTTCTCTTTCAACGAGTATGCTGCGGGTGTGACATTTGAACTGCTTTTCTTGCATAAAGTGCCTGTACCCGTCACGTTCGAGTGGATGCAAAATGACGACTTGAAAGATCCGGAGCACTTTCGGGTGCTGTTCGATCTTCAGTTTTAAATTATCAGTAACGCTTAAATCAATCCAAAACCGGTATTTTTCGGTCTCGCTCGGTTTTGTTCTGATCTACAGGGATCAGAAAGTTTGGATGGGTGATATACTTTTGGGCGATATATCCCAGTTCGACCAGTTTGTTATAGACCAGAGATACCATCTCTCCGGCGGCTGAACCTCCGTGTCCGCCATGTTCTATGATAGCGGTGATGACATACTGCGGATTTTCATACGGTGCAAATGTCGTAAACCAGGCGTGTGACTTCTGATAATATTTCAGTTCATTTTCACTCATCCGTTTCTTCTCTTTTTGTGGAATACCGATAACCTGGGAGGTTCCCGTCTTTCCTGCCATAGTGACAGCGGAGATATTGTGTTTGTATGCTGTACCTTTTGGATGATTACACACCTCAAACATCGCGTTTCGTATCATGGGAAGCGCACCTTTTTCTCTCGGGGTAAAGAGGTTTTCAGGCAGGAAGGTGACATTGATATCGTCGATCGCTTTGAGAAAATGGGGCAGCGGGGCTTTTCCTGTGGCGACAGTGGCTGTATATACGGCGATCTGCAAAGGTGTTACCAGAAAGTTTCCCTGTCCGATGACGGTATTGAGTGTTTCGCCACGGTACCAGGCTTCGCCGAACTTCTGAACTTTCCAGTTTCTGTCGGGTACCGTACCGATAAATTCGCCGGGCAGATCGACACCGGTTTTCCTGCCGAAGCCGTAACGTTTGAGATCTGTTGAGATCGTATCGATACCGACACGCAGACCGCCTTTGTAAAAGTAGATATCGCAACTCTCACGAATCGCTTTGGTCATATTTGTTTCACCGTGTCCCCACTGGTTCCAGCAGCGAAATTTACGTCTGCCAAGTTCCATCTCGCCGCTACAGAGAAATCTCTCTTCGGGTGCTATAAGAGTCGAGTTGAAAAAGCTGAGTGCAACTGCCGGTTTTGTGGAAGAGCCGGGGGGATAGAGGCCGCGGATAAATTTGTTTGTAAAAGGGTGATCGAGATCGGTAATCATCGCTTTCCACTCTTTTTGGCTTATCCCCTGGACAAAGTGGTTGATGTCGTAGGAGGGATAGCTTCCTGCCGCAAGGATCTCACCGTTTTTTGCATTCATAACGATCAACGCACCGCTTTGATTGCCGAAAATTCCGGCGATGAACTTCTGAAGCCGGATATCGATTGTCAGGGCGATATTGTGGTTTTTCGGCTCTTGCTCCTGCAATGTTCTGATCGTTTTGTTGGAAGCGGTTACTTTTAGTATCTTCTTGCCGAGTTCTCCTTCGAGCACTTTGTTGTAATACTTTTCAATACCGCTTTTGCCTACCAGTGAGACCCGTTTGGCGACAGCGTCGTTTTTCAGATCTTTTTGATTGGGTTTGGAGACATAGCCGATGATATGAGATGCCAGTTCACCGTTGGGGTAAAAACGTTTTGAAGCGGGTTTGATGACGATGACGCCGTTGTTTGTCAGTTTGACAAAATAGCGTATCACCTCTTTATAAGGCAGAAAGGGAATGGTAACAATCGGTTTATGGTTGTAGGGACTGTCGTTTTTGAGATATATTTTGGTCAGTTTGTCACGCTTGTACGCAGGGAAGTATTGTGTGATCATCTTGAGTGCTTCATGAAGCTTGTGCCTGTTCTTTTTTGTGCTCAGATGCGGTGCAAGTGCGATACTGAAACCAAGGCGGCTGATTGCCAGCAGAGATCCGTTTCTGTCGCGTATTTCACCGCGGACAGGAAGCAGATACTCTGTCCTGAGTACATTTTGCATGGCGAGTTCTTCATAGTAGCGGTTTGACTTGATACTCAGATAGTAGAG